>JBJTUB010000295.1:0-3419 GCA_046080465.1 Vampirovibrionales bacterium
ATGCGAAACAATACACCTAAGGGAGAGGGCTGGGGTGAGGGATTTCACCAACCTAGGTATCGCCTGTGCTTCCCTCATCCTAACCTTCTCCCTAAGGGAGAAGGAACAGCATGTCGTCTCCTTGTAAAGAAGCTCTAAATGATGAATTGCAAACTCCCTACCGATGCCCTTACTCACCTAACGCCCGAACAACAACGGGTAGCCGTCTGTGGTGGCACCGAACCCCCATTTAACAACGCCTACTGGAACCACAAAGCCACAGGTACGTATCATTGCGTGTGTTGTGATACGCCCTTATTCGCTAGCGAGCATAAGTTCGATTCAGGCTCGGGGTGGCCTAGCTACACCCGCCCACTTACCACCGAGGCCGTGGCCTTACACGAAGATACCAGCCATGGCATGCACCGTGTTGAAGTCGTGTGTGGCCACTGCCAAGCCCACTTGGGGCATGTCTTTCCTGATGGCCCCCCACCCACGAACCTGCGTTTTTGTATCAATTCTGCCAGTTTGCAGTTTCATCCTTCCGCCAGCCCTTAAACAAAAAAGCAACCCTAGTTCTTTACTGTTATGCACCCCCTCCACCTTGTTTGGCTCAAACGAGATCTTCGTCTGCACGACCACGCCCCCCTGTATCACGCTTGTCAGCAAGCCGCCGCCACAGGGGGAATCGTTTTAATACTGTATATGGTAGAACCCCTTGTACTACACGCCACAACCACCAGCCAACAACATTTACGGTTTATACAAGCGTGTTTACACCCCCTGCAAACAGAGCTAGAGACGCATCAGGCCAGTCCGCTTTGGGTGACTGAAGGAGAAATCCTCACGGTGTTAGAGAACCTCCGCCAAGCCTTGCCTCGCTACGGGTATCAGCTCACCCACCTACACAGCCACGAAGAAACAGGCGATTGGGCCACCTTTCAACGCGATAAAGCCGTGCAACGTTGGTGTGCTTCTGTAGGAGTGGTATGGCACGAAGTACCCCAACACGGCGTGGTTCGGCGACTCAAGACCCGTGATACGTGGGCGAGCCAGTGGCAACAACGCATGCAACAACCCATCCTCACAACACCGTGGACGATGCTCCAACACACAGCCCTACCCAGCCAACACCCACTCTCCGAGGCTTTACGGCAAGAAACCCACCACACCTTAGCTCGCTTACCCCAGCACCTACCCAGCGATGGCAAAACCATTCAACAGGGCGGACGTTCGGCAGGGTTGGCTCGTTTTCATCAGTTTTTATGGCACGATGGCCTCCCCTACAGCCAAGGGATGTCTTCCCCACTGACGGCGGAAACGGCGTGCAGTCGACTTTCGCCCTACCTTAGTTTTGGTTGCTTAAGCATGAAAGAGGTATGGCAACACACCCGCCAACACCTTAATGAACTTCAACAGCACAGCCCCAATGCTCAACGTGAACAAGGTACGTACCATCAATGGCAACGAGCCTTAACCAGTTTTGAAAAACGTCTCTATTGGCACTGCCATTTTATGCAAAAACTGGAAGATGAACCCACACTCGAGTTTACGGCCATGCACCCCGCCTTTGAAGCTCTCCGCCCACGTACGGCCGATAGCACACTTGAAGCCCGCTTGCACGCATGGTGTAGCGCCCAAACAGGCGTACCGATGATCGATGCCTGTATGCGACACCTGCAAGCTACAGGATGGATAAACTTTAGAATGCGAGCCATGTTGATGAGTTTTGCCAGCTATCAACTGTGGCTGCCATGGCAATGGACGGCTCCGTTTTTAGGCCGACACTTTTTAGATTACGAGGCGGGCATTCACTACAGCCAAGTACATATGCAAAGCGGGGTCACGGGTATAAACAGCATTCGTATTTATTCGCCCGTCAAGCAGGGACAGGATCAGGATCCCCACGGCGACTATCTTGATAGATGGTTGCCCGAACTTCGAGCGATACCGCTACCCTACAAACACGAGCCTTGGAAGCTCCCGCCCTTACTACAAGAAGAACGACCTAAACAGTATCCGCCCCCCATTGTGGATGTTGAACAAAGCTACAAAGAGGCTCAGGCCTTGGTATGGGGCTTTAAGCGTCAGCCAACAGTAAAGGCTCATACCCCCAGCGTACTCGCCAAACACGGCAGCCGTCAGCCCCGCCCCCGCAAACGTTCGTAACTACAAGCCTTCACACAAGCTAGGGACTGTTTGCAAATAAACTATTGTATAGTAAAACAGCTTTAGGTTGAGCTAATACCAACTCTCAGTTTAAATAGCGTAAGAAACTGTTTCTTTTTTGGGGGGCAATGGGGGCGTTAGCCCCCATTAATAAACCTACGGGCAATGCGAAAGGAGGAACTTAGGAATGTACGGAAAAATAGTAATTCCACTATAAATTAAAACATTTTTGATGAATTAGCAAACACGCTTTACCGAAACGACAAAGCCATAGGCATCGGTGTCGTTGATAAGCCTGCTAACGTTTGATCCACGGCTTGCTCTGTGGTAGAACCTCCCTTTTTGTAAGCTAAAACGTTATACCGTAGCCGTTTGCATAGCTGATTATCCAAACTGATATCGCCGAAGGAAACATTACTAAAATCATCATGCCCATGAATCACCTTCACCCCCGTGGGTAGGGGTAGCAAATCATTCCGATTATTATCTGCCCGCACAAAGCTTAACTCCATTAACGCACTCACTTTTTTTAGTGTTTCCTTAGATACAGGTTTCCCAGTATTGTTGGCTTTAATAACCTCGGTGACGGTATCCTGCAGTGCTTTGTTCACTTGTGCTGTAGCATTTATTAACTGCTGTTTATCCTTCCAGTTGCTTACCGTGATTCCTAGCTCTTTTAACCACTTGTCTGATTCTTCGGTGAGGGCCGTATGGGTGGTTAGATGCTTGCTTTCAGGGCGATAACTCATCACACGGCACTCACGCATCAATCGCAAATACGGAAGGACCAATAACTCCTGAAGTTTATCAGAAGGCAACTTCTGCAAATCCAACTCAAAACTTTGGGCATCCCTGGTGTCTACCCGAGTCACGTTTCTTGGATTGTTGTTCAGGATGTTCACCAACCTGGCCAAGCCCTGCAAACCATGATTCGAGGTGTGCGGTACAAAGCCACGCTCCTGTGCATAGTACGGTTTGGAAAGTTTCACCAAACGCAAATAAAACGGGATATTAAACACATCGTGGCCATTACGGTCGCCCAAAGCATCGTGCATGCCATTGATAAACGGCACGTTGGCATCCATCTCTAAATCGTCCAGTAACTCTTGCCAACGTGTCAAATGTGTTTGAACCAAGGCGTTAATATCTTCATTCGCTTGAGTGGCTTCCATAATTTGTAACAGCTTTTTGAGTTTAGCACCCTAGGCATCGTCTTTAAACCGAATCGCCCCACTGGCAAACAGCGTGATTATCGGCTTCAATAAGTGGCC
>JBJTUB010000296.1:0-7056 GCA_046080465.1 Vampirovibrionales bacterium
TATCTTAGCACATATGGGGCTTCGCCCCTATAAACCCCAGTTTTTAGCTTTTTACGCTTCTAGCGTTCGGTGCTTCATTGCGAGGGCGAACGCCCCCAGCTTTTAACGCTTCATTGCACGCCCGAATGGGCTTTTGCAGAGTCTTCTATAGTCGAAAAGGGGTGAACAACCATGATGGCAAAATCAATTAACTGGCCTGCCTGTTTTGCAACAGTGATTGAGAACGAACCCAACTACACCCCCTTGATGGCGGTGCGTGTGGGGCGTTTGTATTACGATAATCACTACTGGGTGCCTGATGAAGTCGTGGATATCCGAGCCGACCAGCAGGTGATACGCCCAGCTAGGGTTATTTCCCAGTTACGGTGCTTGCCCATTGCCGAACTGCCCCCTGAGGTGTACAGCCAGCTGAAGCCGACCCTTCGCACTCAAGCAGAGCTGATGGAGTATTTGGCTCAACAGCACAACCAAGCCGTTGTACCCACAACCGAGCTGACGCTGGTGACCTATATGCACATTATTGCTTGCGATAGAGACCCCGCCTCGTTTGTGGCTTTGGCGGAAGCCAACGAGCAACAGGAGCTTGGTATTTTGTTGCCACAATGCGAGCTTTCTAGTTAGGGGCTGTTTGCAAATAAAAAGTTCGTGATTTCAGTAAGGTAGATGCCTTTTTATCGATACATGCCCTATTAAAAACGTGCGTCATTGCGAACGTAGTGAAGCAATCTCTTTAGCCTTATCGCTTCTGTACAGGGGATTGCCACGCCTAACGGCTCGCAATGACGTATTTATTGGGAGTGGGGTGCAACTATTTGCAAACAGCCCCTAAGAAAACCGACTTAAAAAGGGCTGTTGCAACCGACACACATACTTAGCAATCATATCGGTTTCGTAATGAATGGCCTCGCCCACGTTTAGCTTCCCTAGGGTGGTGACTTCCCAAGTGTGCGGAATAATACACACATCAAACGTTTGATTGTCATCGTTGACACTGTTTACCGTGAGACTCACCCCATCTAGGGCAATACTCCCTTTGGGTACCAGTTGCAGGGCGTGGTCGGGCAAGGTGGGTAATTCAAAAAAGAGTCGCCACGCAATGCCTTCGGCTTCTTTGCGTTTTAATCGAAGGCATCCATCCACATGCCCCGATACCAAATGTCCGCCTAAGCGACTGTTGGCCAAGAGGGGTCGTTCCAAGTTGAAGGCTTGCCCAACGGTATACTGAGCAAACTGCGTACAGGCCAAGGTTTCTGGTCCAATATCCACCCGAAAAGTATCGGCAGTGCGATTCACCACGGTGGTACACACGCCGTTTAGGGCAATGCTGGCTCCAAGGTCAAGCGTGCCAACTAAATCGGCAGGGGCTTGCACGGTCAGGGTTCGCCCGTTGGGGCGTTCGTCAATGGTGATTAGGTGGCCTTGGGCTTCAATGAGTCCGGTAAACATGGGGGCAACTCCTTTTTGGGCTGAAAAATAATAGGGCGTTCGCCCTTGCAATGTGTGGGGTGTTGAGTCGGTTGCGTAAAAAGCACGTCGATAGTACGTTCCTGTGGGAGGTACAGGGGTGTCAGCCCCTATAGAAACCTCTGCAAAAGGGGGATTTGTCATTGCGAACGCATGTGAAGCAATCTCCAAAGCCAGTAGCAACAAGGGGGATTGCCACGCTTCGCTCGCAATGACGAGTAGAGGAAACTATTCATTAAACTATTTGTAAACAGCCCCGAATGTATAATACCATTTCACAGGTTGAATAGGGTAGTCTCTCGTTTATCGTTTTGTATTGCCCCCCATCAATGAAACATCCACCGAAACGCAGTATCGACTTGCCGTTTTACGAGGCTAGCTTTCAGTGCTTCATTGCACGCCCGAATGGGCTCAACCAGTGGTGCCGAGGCCGAGAGCCACCCCCTCGATGCTGGAGATAATCGCCCGCTGAAAGGCCGTCACAATCGCCTCGTCATGCAGCTCCAACTCATCCAAATGCCGATAAATACGAATCAACCGTGCCTGAATGGTGTTCAACGGATCGAGGTACGGCTCCTTCAGTTGGATGCTTTCCTTTAAGGCGACATCTTGGACGTTGCCCTCCAGCAAGGGGGTGTGGGTCAGCTGTTGCACCCAGTGGCAGGTACGCTGATACTCTTCACTAATCAACTGATGCACGGCCTCCGCCTTGGGGGTAAAGTCTGCATCCGTTAGCGTATGCACATAGTGCTTGGCCAGTTCCATATCCGCCAAACGCAGCGTTAGCTGAGAGTTCTCTAACAGGCTTTTGAAAAACGACCAGCCCGAGGCCATGTGTTGTAGACGATCTAGGGCGGTGGGGTCTTCCTGCACCAAGGCTTCTATCGCACTGCCTAAGCCGTACCAGCCTGGCAAAATCTGCCGAGATTGAAACCACCGAAACACCCACGGAATCGCCCGCAGATCTTTAATACTCGTCATCCGCCGACGCTTGGCAGGGCGAGAACCAATTTGAATCAACTCAATTTCCTTGGGGGTCACTTGCTCAAAGTAGGTGATAAAATCGGGGTGATGATGCACCAAGGCTTTATAGGCAATCAGGCTTTTATCGCTCAAGGCACTGAGGGTTTGCTTCCACACGGCATCAATGGCGGGGGTGGCGTGGCTGTGATGCACATGGTTAATTTGTGCGGCCACCAAGGTATCCAAGTGCATCATGGCGGTGTGGGGTACGTTGTACCAACGGGCGAGTACTTCGCCTTGTTCGGTTAGCTCCTGCCCGTGGGTCAGGCTCATGGGGGGTAGGCTGGCAATCGCCCGAGCCGTTGGCCCCCCACCACGGCCAATATTGCCCCCCCGCCCATGAAAGAAAGTGAGTGCCACGCCGTGCTGTTCGGCAATGGCCAACAAGGCTTCTTGGGCTTGATACAGGCTCCAGTTGGAGGCCACATACCCGCCATCTTTGTTGGAATCAGAGTAGCCCAACATCACCAACTGCTGTTGCCCCCGTGCCTGTAACTGGCGTTGGTAGGCGGGCGAACTAAACATGGCCTCCAACACGGCGGGGGCGTTTTGTAAATCTTCAATGGTTTCAAACAGGGGGACAATATCCATACCGCTGTAGAGTTGGCCATCCACCTGCTCGTAAAACAAGCCTTCGCTTTTCATCAGCAGTAGGGCGTGTAGCACATCTTCCACTCGCTGAGTCATGGAGATAATAAAGTGGGGGGCAGCACCATCGCCCAGTTTGGCCTTGCTTTGCCGAACGGCACGCAACATGTTAAACAATCGCCACACGAACCACGCCTGCGAGGGTTGCCCCGCCTCGGCCAAGGCATGTTCGCTGGCTTCCAGATGTTCCACATTCAACAGGTAGCGGGGTACGACGGTGCGTCCGTTAAGGAGTTCGGCGTTCAGGGTATCCAAGTAACCCTCTTGCCCCTGCAGATCGTGCGTTCCCAAGGCTTGGGTGACTCTCGTGGCTGCCCATCCGAGGATTTCGGAATCTTCACGAATATCCAAACTCGCAAAATAAAAGCCGAACAACTGCACTTGCAACCGCAGGGTTTGAATGGTTTTACTGTGGTGTTGCCCCAAGCCAAGCGATTCTAAACAGGTTTGAATCAAGGCTAAATCGCCTGCAAAGGCTGGAGCGTTGGCATACGCCAAGGGGTAGTTATCCCACGTGCGGGGATGGAGTGGATGTTGGGCTTGCGTTTGTTTGAGGCGATCTACCATGAGGTTGACAAAGGCACGCAGGGGTTCACGGGTTTGCTCTTTACGATACTTTAAGCCCAAGGCGGGTTGATGGCCTTCCATCAAGCGGATGACTTGCTCCAAGGCTTCGTTAAAGGCTTCAGGAATCAGCGTGAGGCGATACCCTGCAAACGAGAGTTTGGGAGCCAAGGCTTCGAGGGCATCTACATATTTATTGAGTACGGCTTGGTACTGCAACTGTAGGGCTTGCTCAAACACGGCGGGGGTCACGAAGGGGTTGCCATCCATATCGCCGCCTACCCAACTGCCCATGGCTACCGGGGGGCTATAGGCGGTGTGGGCTTCTTCAGCACTGGCGACACTGGCAATAGGATGATTCAACAAGGCCATGGCTGCATCGTACGGGGCGAGGGTGGGGGCAGCCGCCGTGGGTGATTTAGAGAGTGATTTAGCGGGTGATTCATCGGTCGTATCGGGCATCTCTTGCAGGTGGTGGGCGAGTTCTTGGTGCAACTGCGTGACAGTTTCAAACAAGGTGCGATCCAAATACCCCACCACGCTTTGCACTTCATCCAACACGGTGGGTTTTTTCCATCGGCTAAACTGGCTAAACCACAGGGCTTCAATACTGCCTTGCACAGCTTCTACGGCGGGTTGCCACTGGGGCTGACGCTCGCTGGCTGTGTAGCGTTCATCATGCTCTAAGGCGTGGTGCAGGGCTTCTAACTGTTTAAACAGATGATACTGATGACTCAACACCGTTTGACGCAATATTTTTGTGGGGTGTGCCGTGGCCACCAAGCGTAAACGCAACTGGCCTAGGGCTTTCAAGCGTTGCGGGCGTTGAGCCACGGGCGTATGGTTCCATAACTGACGCAAGGCGTGTTGCGTAGGGGAAGGCTGTTGCTGGTACTGGCGAAACGCATGATAACTTTCTGCCAAATTAACCAAGGTTAAAAACAGACGAAAGGCCGAGGCAATTTTATCCAACCACTGCAGACGTTCCAAACGGCTTTTACCCGAAAGGGCGGCCACCAACACAGAGTCAATCAACGTAGGATTGGCCGAAAGCCCCTGCAAACGTTGCGAGCGGGAGACTTGCCGCAAGACATCCACCAAGCAGTAAAAATCCACGCCTTCATGGTGAATGAGGGTATGACTCAGCAAGGAGCCGAGCAAGCGAATATCTTTTTGAATGGGGTTTAAATCCACAAAAGGGCGATGCGGGTAGAGTGGGGTGGGCGTGGTATCCAGTTGAGCCTCCACCCCCGAGGTTTTAGGAAAACTGGGCTTGGGGAAGCTACAGCGTAGGGCTTCTATCCAACGGACAAAGCCTGTTTGGTTAATCATATTAGGGCAGTGATAATCTTCTTGAACGATGGTGAACATAGGATATAGTTAACTCTCAACAACAACAGGGTACGGCTAGAGTTTACTTTACTACAAAGGTCTTAGCATGACTAGGGGGAATCTTGTGCAACACAACGCAAGCAGCTTATACCCATTCCAAGATTGACTAGCGTAAAAATTGGTTTCTTTTTCGGGGGGCAACGGGGGCGTTAGCCCTCGTTAATAAATCCAGGGGGGAGCGTTGTAGAGAGGTTTTTCACAATGAGGATCTTGCGTAAGAATTGAGATGGTCCCTCCTCGCTGTGGGGGCGAACACCCCGGCCTCTCTACGTTGCCCAACGGGCAACACAAGGCGACAAGCGTAGAGAGTCGCTATTTAAGATTTTAATGGGTATAAGAAAGAAGCGGTTTAAAACTAGTTACAAACAGCTTCTATTGTTAGTTGTCTCATTCATTTAACAGTAAAAAAACAAAACTATTCATTTTTATGAGACGCAGGTGTTTATTACAGTGTCCCTAAAAACAGACTCGATAACGATCTGCTTGATAGAGACAACTGTGTGTCAAACATCCCCACTCCAAAACAGAAAGAAGATTCCCCAATGATGCCTGTTAAGCCTATTCCTAACTCTAATGTTCCAAACACTCGTTCCACGAAGAAACCGAAGCCCTCCCCAAGAAATAATCTTGCCTCCTCCCCCCCCCTAGAGAATTGACCCCAAAACGTCAAGAGTTTACAAATAAACCTTTAAGCAACACTGTGAACATTAGCGGTAGTTCACACCTTTCGATCGGTTATCATGCAGGAATCATGACTGGCTTAAAACCGAATAATACGGCCACTCTTGCCTTAGGTACCATTAGCGAAGGTGGTAAACCCACAGGTAACTACAATTTAGGCGAAAAGACGAGTGCTGTTTTTGTTGCCGATCAACAAGAAGCAACGCTCAATGCTCGTAACGAAAAACAGAATGATATTCATTTTGGAACCACACGAGAAAGCCAACAAGGTAGCAAGACCACTGTTCTGGTAGATGGTCAAGATAGACTACAAATAGAACCTTCATCGACTAAAAATACGTCCAATGTTCCCACGACTATTTCTAAAGGGATTTATGAAACAAGCGATGGTGTGGCCGTGGAATTAAAGCGAGGGAACAATACGTTAAAATTAGTTGCTAAAGATAAAGTATCTTTGGAAACCATGATTAAGCAAAGTAAAATTTCAGACGAGTTAAAAACGCAGATATTGGAATCTCAAGGTTCTGCTGAGGAAACAACAACAACTGATTCCTCGAAAACATCGAGTAGTAGCCGTAGCAGTAAAGAACTAAAAGGCAATATTGATAATCTAAAAAATAGTAACAACAGTATTGCCGATCGCTTTAGAAAAGACAATATTACAACACTCGATACTCTAACAGCGAACGAAAGTACTACAGCGTTACTCACCGATAGTACTAAAGCGTTACTCAACGACACGGAGAGCTACAGTGGCATTAAAGATTCTGTAAAATCGAGCCTAAACGAAAAAGGCTTAACTGTTGACGATAAGAAACTGGACGCTATTACGAGTTTGAGTGGCTTAATTGGCGAACTGTTTAAACAATACCCCAAAGGCACTAAAGCCAAAGATATTGGAGGAGTGTTAGATACCCTATTGAGAAACTTGCTAAGTAACAAACAAATCGATGAAAACAACCAAGGTAGTAGCGAAAACTACCAAGGTGAATAACGTTAATTGAATCAACTTATGAACGGGGGCGAAAGCCCTCGTTTAGCCATCTGGCGGTATGGTTGTAAGCAAAAATTAACACCGCCAACAACAGGGCGGGGAACATCATCCACGGGCGTTCCAGCAGGTTACTCAACTCCTGAGCTTCACGCAGTAGGTTACCCCAACTAGCATCGGGTTGCTGAATGCCCAAGCCAAGCAAACTTAACGAGGCCTCTGATAAAATATAGCTGGGCATCCCCAAGGCAGCCAACACCACCAAAAAGCCAAGACACTGGGGCAATAAGTGT
>JBJTUB010000297.1:0-8039 GCA_046080465.1 Vampirovibrionales bacterium
GAGCTAGGGGCTGGGGGAGGGGTGTGGTAGGTATCCGTAATGAGGCTTTCCATCATGGCGGTACTTTCTGCAAAGAGAGGGGCGAATCAACGGTTGTTAGACATTTTTTCGAGAGTATTAACTAAAAGCTGTTTTAAAAAAGTCATCTAAACCTAGAAGAACTCTTGTTAAGTTGTTAAAAACCAGTATCACTACGGATAAAAACAGGGGGTTCTAGGGGCGAAGCCCCTAGAGTAACTCAGGGGGGAGAGTTGTAGAGAGGGAGGAACGGCCTCTCTACGTTGCCCAACGGGCAACTTGAGGCAGGGAACTCACATGGTTTGTAAACAACCCCTAGTGAACACTCTCATTTTTTCAAAGTACGATACTTGATATTACAGGGTATAGCCGAGAGCTTCTAACGCCATGAGTGCCGCCGCCTGCTGGGCCGCTTTCTTGGTTTTACCCACGCCCACGCCCATGACTTCGCCCTGTACGGTGACTTCCTCTTGAAAGGTTTTATTGTGCGAAGGGCCTTCTTCCTTCAGGGTAATATAGTGCGGCAAGCCCCACCCCTGCGATTGAGTGTATTCCTGCAACACGGCTTTGTAGTTCGATTTTGTTTTGCAGGCCGCAATGGGGTCTAGGCGGGGTTCAAACAAATGCACCAGTACGGCTTGAATATCGGCCAGTTTGCCATCTAAAAACAACGCACCCAGTAATGCTTCTACGGCACAGGCTAAGTTAGAGGCTCGCTTGTCGCCCCCCGTACGCAGTTCGCTAATGCCTAGCAACAAGTACACGCCTAAATCAAACTCTAGGGCAATATCGGCTAGGGTGGCATCGCTCACGACCACCGACCGAATTTTAGTGAGTTCGCCTTCACGCAAGTCGGGGTAGCGGTCGTACAACAGTTCGCTAATCACAAGCTTTAGTACGGCATCGCCTAAAAACTCTAAGCGTTCGTAGTTGTAGAGCGTTGGTAGTTGATGTTCGTAGGCGTAGCTGGTGTGCATCAATGCTTGATGATACACACTATGGCACTGGGTGGGGCCAACCCCTAACAACTCTAACAAACCATCAATATCGCTGATGCGTTCGGGGGTGAGGTGTAGTTGTTCGGCTTGATCTTGGTGCGATAAAGCTAGCCATTCTTGGGCAGAGGTTTCCAGAGGAAGCATAGCAGAGGTGTTCCACTCCCCGCCTAAGATAACGATGAAGGACGAGGCGTCGCTTCGTCATCCTGTTGGGAAGGGGGCATCGGCCAAGGCTGAACCTCAACCAAGGTACCGTGGAGCGTTTCTGTGGGTGAGGCGAGTTCATCGTGCTGGGGTAAGCCAAACGCTTCATCAGGAGCCATGGCGAATCCCTCAGGCAGTTGCTCTAACAGGGCTTGCACGGCCGTTTCATCCAAGAGTGGGGGGGGCGTGGGCATCATCGTCTCTGGCGGAGCGGCTATTTGCACTTCAATACGACTACGAAACAGCATAGCCACCACTTCATCTTGTATTTGATACGTTAGATTTTGGAAGAGTTGGTAGGCCTCACGCTTGTATTCAATAACAGGATCTTTTTGGCCGTAGGCACGCAAACCAATCCCTTGACGCAACAAATCTAGGTTGTGCAAGTAATCAATCCAACGAGCATCCACGACTCGTAACACGATATCTCGCTCAATTTGGCGTAGTGGATGATTCCGTTCGGCCAGTGCTTCAGGCGTGAGAGAGAGATTCTCGGTAGCATCGGCGTATTCGTAAGCTGCTTCACCTGCCAGCTCAATACCGTGTTCCGTGCGGAGTTGATCCATCACGGCGGTCATCTCATCCTCCAATCGTAGATACCCTGTTTCGCCCGCTTGGGCAAAGGTGGCCAGCAGTTGGGTGTAGTTTTGGTGTTGAAGAGTCTCTAAGGGCAAGGCCTCGGTGGCGTTGCGTAAAAAACGTTCGGCCAAGGTTTGAGCTTCCATCAGGCGAGCCGTGTTTTCGGGCGTGCCATCAGGTTCATAGTCGGGCGTAAACACGGTAGAAACACAGCGTTGCAAGCAAGAAGCCGCCATGTGTTGCACACTGGTGCGTAAGTTTTCCATGCCCAGCACTCGCTTGCGTTGGGCGTAAATTAAGGCACGCTGTTCGGTTAGCACATCGTCGTATTCTAGCACGCTTTTACGCACATCAAAGTGGTGGGCTTCCACCTTGGTTTGTGCCGATTCAATGGCCTTATTGACCATTGGGGCAGAAAGGGGCAGAGTTTCATCTACCTGTAAAAACGACATTAAGTTAGCCACGTGCGAACCGCCAAACAGTCGCATCAGGCTATCCTCCAACGAGAGGAAGAAGCAGGTACTCCCTGGGTCTCCTTGACGACCGGCCCGCCCTCGAAGTTGGTTATCAATCCGCCGAGATTCGTGACGTTCGGTGCCTAAAATCATCAGCCCCCCTAGCTCCCGAATCGCTTGACCTTCCGCATCGGTGTGGGCTTTCATGCTGGCCACACGGGCTTGATAGTCGCTTGGCTCTAGGCTACGCCAATCCAGCCCTTCGGTTTGTAGCTGTTGTTGTACTAATAGGGCAGGGTTGCCCCCTAGCAGAATATCCGTTCCACGCCCCGCCATGTTGGTGGCAATGGTCACGGCCTTGCGTCGCCCAGCTTGGGCAATAATATGGGCTTCGTTTTCGTGATGTTTGGCGTTCAGTACATGGTGCTCAATCCCTTGTTGTACCTCTAAGGTAGCCGTCATGGTTTCCAGCAGGCCGTTGGCTAAATCGCTCACGTCGGGATATTGAGCCAAGTGAGGGGTGGCCTCGGTAAACCACGTTTGCCAAGCGTCTCGTTGGGCGGGTAGCCCTTGTTGGGCTAAGGCCGTTAGACTATTGGCCATGGGGGCTAGCGGTGCGTGCTTTTGCATCAGCACAAGCAAACGTTCGGTCTTTTCTAAGGCATGATCAAACAGATGCTTGGGGTCACTCAATAGCTCTGATAAATATTCCGATTGATCGATGCTGGCCGTGCCTACCAAGGTGGGGCGTTGGCTTAGGTAGTTTTCCACCACGGCTTCGGCCACTTTAAAATATTTAACACGCTGGTTTTTAAACACCAAATCGGGAAAGTCTTTACGTTGATCGTTACGATTGGTGGGAATACGTGTCACTTCTAAATTATAGATTTTGCTAAACTCGGCGGCTTCCGTCATGGCTGTACCGGTCATCCCCGCTAGTTTAGGGTACAAACGAAAGAGGTTTTGATAGGTAATGCTCGCTAGGGTTTGAGTTTCATCTTGAATGGTAACACCTTCTTTGGCTTCTACGGCTTGGTGAATACCATCTGCCCAACGTCGCCCCTCCATCAAGCGGCCAGTAAACTCATCAACAATGACGATTTCATCATCTTTGACTACATAATCCACATCCAAACGATACAATTCTTTCGCCTTCAAGGCACATAATAAGTGATGCGCTAAGTTATGCTCCACATCAAATAAATCATCGACCCCCAATAAGGCTTGAGCCTTTTCAATCGCTTCTTCATGAAGGATGATGTTTTTGGCTTTTTCATCCACCTCGTAATCGTCATCTTTAGTAAAGCGAGGTGCCAAGGCGGCCATGCGGATGTATAATTCGGGGTTGTTTTCTAGCTTGCCCGAGATAATCAGCGGGGTACGAGCTTCATCAATCAGGATGCTATCCACCTCATCCACAATGGCAAACTGGTAGGGGCGTTGCGTTACAGCAGGCAGACTGGTGGCCATATTGTCTCGTAAATAATCGAACCCAAACTCGTTGTTGGTACCGTAGGTAATATCGCACTCGTAGGCCTGTTTTTTAGCTGAAGGATGCACAAAGGCATTGCCCGCACTGGTAACTAAACCGCAGGTAAGGCCTAGAAACTGGTACAATTGCCCCATCCACTCACTATCTCGTTTAGCCAAATAATCGTTAACGGTAACAACATGCACCCCCTTGCCCGTCAGGGCATTTAGGTAGGCAGGCAAGGTAGCCACCAAGGTTTTACCCTCGCCAGTACGCATTTCGGCAATACCGCCCTTGTGCAGAATGTAGCCACCAATGAGCTGTACATCGTAGTGACGCATCCCCAGAACTCGCTTGGCTCCTTCACGACACACGGCAAAGGCTTCGGGCAATAGGGTATCCAGTAGCTCTTGTTCGGCTTTATAGTCGGCTTCGGGGGTTGATTCTCGGGAGCGATTGGCGAGTTCTTGCTGGAACCAGGCTGTTTTAGCACGCAGTTCATCATCGCTTAGGCGTTCGAGCATTGGTTCAAAGCTGGAGATGTCGTCCACAATCGGCTCTAGGGAACGAATCTTACGCTCATTAGGCGAACCAAACAATTTATCAAGTAAGGGAAAAATCATGGCAGGGGGCAATCTTTTTATCGAGCCTGTATGAAAAACAGTGCAGGCAAAGGCTAATAAATACGTTGTTTCCAAAATTATATCACAAACCCCTCAAGATGTAACGGAAGGATTCCGCAGAATCTTAATAATCAGTATAGAAGACTCTGCAAAAGGGTTTGTCGAGGTTTCTAAGTTCCTCGTTTTGTGTCGTCTTTCAGACGACTTTGAGAGGCCGGGGCGTTCGCCCCCACAACGAGGAGGGACAATCTCAATTCTTATGCAAGATCCTCATTGTGAAAAACCTCTCAAAGGCTCCCCCCTTTAGTATTTATAGGGGCTTCGCCCTTGTAAACCCCATTTTTTAGCTTTTTACGCTTCTAGCGTTCGGTGTTTCATTGCGAGGGCGAACGCCCCCAGCTTTCAACGCTTCGTTGTACGCCCGAATGGGCTTTTGCAGAGCTTTCTATAGGTGATTTCTAGGAGCCTCGACTCGCAGATGAGTGCGGTGACCATATAGTTCAAACAAAAAGCAACAAGATTATTAAAAAATCAGCGTAAAAGCATGAAAGACCTAAACCCTATGTCGTTGCGAACGTAGTGAAGCAATGACGGCATTATTTGGTAAAGTCTTTTTCAAACGGGTGGGCTATCAATCTACTCCGAAGATGAGCATCCACCGAAACGCAACACCTACGTACCGTTTGACGCCACCAACGTTCGGTGCCTCATTGCACAAGCCGAACGGCTTTCATTGCAGAAGCCGAATGGCTTTTTGATAATAGGTGGCCAGCTCCCAATCGGCGGGGGTGTCAATATCCACACTGCTTCGTTCATCCATGGGGTAGGCCAGCGTCTGCACAGGCTGAAACAACGTAGGCAACGCCTCAAAAGCACGGGTGCGTACCACATAAATAGCCCCGTTTAAGCGGTATTCCTGCGTGTGGGCGGGGGGGGGCGTTTGCCAAGCCTCCGCTTGAATAAAGGCATCTAAGCGGTGCGATTCATCCAAGTGCATGTGCCAACGGCTTGGGTGGGGGGCAGGGGTGACGCTGACCACGGCGTTGGCTTGGCTTGTTTCGGCCAAGGCGAGGGCTTCACTCACCTGCTCCGCCGTCCGTAACGGAGACGTTGGTTGCAACAACATCAAGTAGGTATACTGTTGCCACGGCCATGGCGTGGGTAAGTTTGTTAGGCCATCCAGCCACGTGGCATGGGTGGGCGTATCGGCTTGAGCTAGATGACTAGGGCGAGCGTAGGTAAACAAGGTGGGATACTCGATTTTTAACGTGTCGCCTAGGTTTAACAACTCGGCATCATCGGTATTCAGTACGGTGTGCGTGATATGGGGGCAGTGCAAGGCGGCCTCTAAGCTCCACTGACACAAGGGTTTACCCGCAAACAGACGCTTGTTTTTGTTCGGCAAACGCTGACTACCCGCACGAGCCAGCACACAGGCCAAGGCAGTAAACGAAGGAGCCTTGTTCATTGGGCTGCATCTTCACGGGTATAGCCCACAATGGGGTCGCCTGCGTGATACGCCTGCGTGGCTAGGCCACCTAGCACAGCATCCCACTGGTGGGCGGGCAAGCCTTCCGCCTCTGGGCGACGGGTGGTTACGTTTGCGTCACTCAAGCGTTCGCCTGCGGCAATGGGGCGTAAGGCAACCATCCCTTTGCGTGCCACAGGGCGATTCTCCAACTCGCTGGGGGTGGGTTGCTTTAAGGGCGATCCCAAGGCGAGTTCTACCTCTCGGATGCCCTGCACCATGGCCGTAAACACCTCGGGCGTGGCACTGGCCGCATGATCGGGGCCGGGTAGAGTGGTATCCAGCGTCAGATGTTTTTCAATCACCGTTGCCCCCAAGGCCACGGCTGCAATCGGTACGGTTGTTCCTACGGTGTGATCGCTATAGCCCACGGCACAGCCAAAGGCCGTTTTAAGCGTCTGCATGGCGTGTAAATGCACATCGTTTAAGGGAGTCGGGTAGGCACTGTTGGCATGAAGCAAGGTGATATTACTGCGACAAAGGCCGTGGTTTTCAAGCGTTTGAAGGGCTTGCTCTATCTCGCCCAAGGTGGCCATCCCTGTTGAAAGAATCACCGATTCAAAGGTGCGGGCTATCTGTTGCAAGTAGGGCGTGTTGGTGAGATCGCCACTGCCTATTTTGACTCGTGTTAGGCCTAGCGTTTTTAGCAACTGGATACTTTGTGCATCAAACGGGGTAGATAGAAAGGCTAGTCCCACCTGTTGGCAGTGGGCTTGCAGGGCGGTATGGGCTTCAGGACTCAGCTCTAAGCGTTTGAGCATGGCATACTGGGTTTCGCCCTTGGTATCGCCTTGGGTGTCGCCTTGATGCTGGTAAGCGGCCTTCGGAGCCGTTGAACTCACCAATAACTCACTCACAAAACTCTGAAACTTCACCACATCTGCCCCTGCGGCTTTGGCGGCGTCAATCAGTTGATGAGCCAAGGCAAGCTCTCCGTTATGATTCACCCCCGCCTCGGCGATAATCAGCGTGCGGGGGCTACTCTTCATGCAAAAAGCCCCCCCCACACACCATTTCAATGCAGTGCATTAAAAACACATCACAGGCATCGCTTTGCTGAATGTACTGCTCTTCCCCGCCGGTATGGGGTACTTTTAAAATAGCGGGTTCATAGGGCGAGGCCGGTATAAACAGGCTGGCCAACTCAAACGGTAGCAAATCAGTAAAGCGTTCGGTTTCATACTGGTAGTTAATTTCCTGAAAATCCCCCCGAATGGCCAAAATACGGCCAGTAAACAGCGGAGCATTACCCTGACGAAACAAGGCCAAGGGCTTAATATTGGCTCGGGTGGTAAAGGTTAGGGTATGCCATAAAATATTGAGCATGGCAATGGATTTGTCGCTATCCACCTCGTGATAAATACGACTCCCGTTCAGGGTTCGTTTTTCAAACGCTTTGCTAAAGGTGCTGGCAATACGGGGCAACTCTTCAAGCAATTGTTCAAACACACGCTTGGTATTTTCCATGGCCATTTCGTGTTCGCTAAGCTGATGCGTCATGTGGCCCGCAATCACCTCTATTTTGCGTTGCATTACCTTTAGGTTGCGGGCTTTGTTGTCTTGCTCAATCGTCATAAACTGCTGGGGATGCCCTGCATTGGCGACCGAGGGTTTGTGTTTTCTATTACCTAAGCCAAGGGTTGCCGCCTGCGTTAGCGAACGGGGTACTTCTGCTGAGTGAGATGATGATGAGGAGGAGGAAAAAGGCGGTTGTGATGCGAGCATCATCATGAACAAACAAGCTCCTTGGGGGGTCAGGGCTAGACGTTTAAAGACGATCAACGAGTTTAAGCGACTCTATCTGCATATCTATCTACATAGTAGTGTACATGAGAAGTTTAAAACTGGTTTGTTTTTTATCAACCCGTGCAAAAGCATGAAAGCCCAAACCTTCTGTCATTGAGAGCAAAGCGTGGCAATCTTCTGCACAGAAGCGAATATACCGCGCATATGGAGGCAATTTCTTTAGTGCTTTCGTCCTCTAGCTGGCGGGTGCCAAGCGGGGACTCTTGCACGAGAGTCCCCCTTGGCGATCCCCCTGCGTGCAAGGGGCGTTGCCCCTTGACCCCACTTTGGCCTTCAGAGCTACGCAATTCAGGCCAAAGAAATCACACTCTATGAATCAAACACACGCCAATTCACACTCTTTCATGCTTTTGCCTT
>JBJTUB010000298.1:0-4801 GCA_046080465.1 Vampirovibrionales bacterium
ATTGCCAACGTTGTACATCTTTAACAAATCCAGCTTTTGATTTTTCGCTACTTCCACATTTAGGGCAGTTCATATAGCACACACTTCTCTTTCTAAACAAAAGAAAAGTATACCATCTAATTAGTTAAATGTCTCAAATAATCTAGGGGGAGAGTTTGAGAGGGAGGAACGGCCTCTCAAGATTGCCCGTAGGGCAATGCAAAACGAGGAACTTAGAAACCTCGGAAAACCCTTTTGCAGAGTCTTTTATAGCGTAAAAACTCGTTTCTTTTTCGAGTACTAGGGGCGAATGCCCCAGCCCCTACATCAAATGGAGGAGCCAGCTCCGCCAACCACATTTACCCACCGAAACGATACCTATCTCTTTATTTCTCTGCATTTTGGCAACACACACCCATTGATAGAAAACCACCCACCTATGCTCCGATTTCATGTCGTTCAGCGGTGCTTGTGTGCTTTGCTCTACCTTTTGTTCTGTACTACGTTGGAGGGCTACAGTATGCCACAGCATCCCGAAAAACCAACCGTTTCAACGTCAACGCCACCTTGGTGGGAATCGCTTTGGCAAACGCCATGGCAACACCTTACCGCTCATCCTTTTTATCGCAACAGCCAAACGTGGCTACAACACACCACCCAAGAGGTGAAGCACCTGCTTCAGCAACCCTTGGCATGGTTGTTTACCCCATCCACCACGAAAAGCCAGCCTTTAAAGATAACCTTTACGCTGTTGCCACCCAATTTTGTAGAGCATGTGTTCAATGGCAAACAAGAGACAGGCTTTACGGGGCATCCTAACAACCGCAGAAACCACGAACGAGGAAACAGCCGCTTAGTAAGTGTCGTGCTAGACCCTGAGGGAACCCATTCGCTTGGCCACGGGGTAACAGCCAGTACGAAAACCGACAAGAACCACCTCATCACCCTAGGCGATTGGTTTCAAGCCTGCGTTCAACAGCTCGATTTACCCACCACGCTACCCGCCTACACCGTCTCGACGGCAGGGCTTAACCCCGAGGATCCAGCCGTCAGGGCTTGGCTTACCTTGCGTGATGCCCACAGGGTTCCACTCCACTGGAAGCCCACGCCAAACCAACTAAATCAACCCCTGCAACGCATCGAGCTATTACAGTGGTATAGCCATCTACAGCATTTAGAAGAAGTAGCCAACAGTCGAGTTTATGAGGATCGGGGCGACAGTAGCCAACTATGGCAAGCCCCCCACGCCGACCCCACCGCCACACTCAACTTAACCACCGATTGGGGCAGTTACACCAAGGCTCAACAGCAGGTGTTGTTACTGACTGCCCGTGCGGGCTTACTGCAACAGGTGTTTGGCTTAGCCTTGCAGGAAGCCGACGAAGTGGCTCATACCAGCCTAACCATGCACAACCACGCCACCACTCAAGAAGCGGAGCGACTGTTGAAATGCGCCTTGCCCTTACCAATCTAGTCGTTTGAGCGTGCGGAAAAAGGTTTGATGCGGTCGCTAACTGTGTCGTTTCGTGGTCTCAGTTTAATGAGGGATTTCGCACTGTACGTCTGTGTACACGCCTCAATTCCATGTGTTTATGAGACCGCATCAACTCCTTGTTATCAACTCGCCTGAAACTTTTTCCGTAACCTCGTTTTTGTACTCCTCTAGTTAATAGAAAGTGCTTCCTTGTGACGATTCAAAACGTTTTTATCGCCCCTAAAACCGACTCGCCCGAAGCTTGTATTGCCTATGCTCAAAAGCATGGACACCCGTTGGAGCTTGCAGGATTTATGTATCCTGAAAACCTCATGAAGCAACAGGAAACCTTGGCCTATTACCAAGCGTTGTTGAAAGAGTTTACTCAGCCCATTGCCATGCACGGCCCTGTGTTTGATGTCAATCCTGTGAGCCTCGACCCCGAGTTTAAAGCTTTGTCTCGTCAACGCTATGTACAAGCTATTGAATGTGCCTTAGCTCTTAACAGCCAGTACTTGGTGTTTCATTCCCAGTGGACACCTATTTACAAAATGGCCGATTGCTATCAGCCTTGGCTACAGGCCACCATTGCTTTTTATCAAGAATTGGATGAACGCTATTTAAAAGAATCTAACTTAACCTTGGTGATTGAAAACTTTTTAGATGAAAGCCCTCGGGTGTTGAACGATTTAATTGAAGGCATTCATTCGCCACGCATACGAGCCTGTCTGGATATTGGTCATGTGAACTTGTGTTCCAGTATCCCGTGTTGCGATTGGTTAGATCAGTTAGGGGTGCATTTGGCTTATATCCATGCTCATAACAATTGGGGACAAGTCGATGATCACCTTTCCTTTGAGGATGGCACCATTGATATTGAAGGATTTTTAAACCACGCCATGCAAGTGCCTCGTAATTATCAGCTGGTGGTAGAAGTATTGACCTTAGAGGGGATTCAGGAAAGCTTGCCGATGATTCATAACTTAACGAATCGTAGCTCTTTACCGCAGTTAGTGAGCGGAATGTCTACCTACCTACTATAGAACCCTCTGCAAAAGACTCTTTCCCCCCTCTCCCTTAGGGAGAAGGAACAGAGCAATTAAACCCTTTCGCAGACTCTTCTATAGAACCCTTATTTCAAACTGTCTTTCATTTTAAAAACTCGTGTTAGAACCATTCAGTAAAGGAGCCAACCCCATGATGAATCCCCCACCTACCCTTGATCGTGTCGTAAGCGTCATGCGTTTTCTAATTGCAACCTGTAAAAATGTGTCGGTTGTAGCCTTGGGGTGTTGCCTTTGGTTTGTGTTGTTTAGTTATCACCCTAACCAAGTAGGGGCGTTGCTACCAGAATTGCGTACAGAGCTAACACCCGTATTGGATAATTTTCAGTTCAAAACGGTTGCTTCGGGAGATTTGGCTCGTACGCAGGAATCTCGTGAGCAAGGCTTTTGGAGCAAGCTGTTTGGCGGTACCCATTCCACCTTACCCGAACCGAAAGAGCTTAAAAAAGCCACCGCGGCGTTAAGTTCTGCTTCATCGGCCCCTGTGCCTGAAGCCTTTCCGCCTGTAAGTAACGCTTCTGGAACAGGAACAACCACCACCACCAACGAGGGGTTTGCTATCGTACCCATGAGTACGCAACCCAAGGCCTTGTTTATTAAAGCGAACATCAATAACGCCAGCCTTGGGCATTTTGTGCTAGATACAGGGGCAACCTACATGTCTATCTCTCGGGATATGGCCGAGGAATTGGGGTTGGATTTGCGTCACACTGCCAAGGTACCCATTACAACAGCCAACGGCACGATTGAAGTACCTAAAGTTATTTTAAAATCGGTGAAGGTCAACGGCTTAGAAGCTAGAAACGTAGAAGCCACCGTGATGGATTTTAAAAGTACGTCATCGTTTTCGGGGTTGCTGGGGCTAAGCTTTATTAGTCGGTTTCGCTTAACGCTCGACCCCATGAAGGGGCAAATGGTGTTTGAGCCAGTGGCTTCGGCTCGCTAATCTCGTTATAGTGGAATTACTATAGAAGACTCTGCAAAAAGCCCATTCGGGCGTGCAATGAGTCGATGAACGTTGGTTGCGTCAGACAGCAAGTTTGTTTTGCTGAGGTTTCTATAGAAGACTCTGCAAAAGGGTTTGTCGAGTCTTCTCCGTCCCTCGTTTTGTGTCGTCTTTCAGACGACTTTGAGAGGCCGGGGCGTTCGCCCCCACAGTGAGGAGGGACAATCTCAATTCTTACGCAAGCTCCTCATTGTGAAAAACCTCTCAAACTCTCCCCCCTTTAGTATTTATAGAGGCTTCGCCCCTATAAACCTCATTTTTTAGCTTTTTTAGCTTTTTACGCTTCTAGCGTTCGGTGTTTCATTGCGAGGGCGAACGGCCCCAGCTTTCAACACTTCATTGCACGCCCGAATGGGCTTTTACAGATATTTCTATCGCACTAAACAGAAAGGCTAAAGGATTATGAAACGCTGTTGGTTTACTCTAATACCCTACAACCGATCACGCCTGTTAGCCTGCCTCTTGCTGGTGGTGTTGGGCTTGCCCAGCGTGTTGGAATCCATGCCGCTAAATGCCTCGCCATCGTGGCTGGGTTCCAACACGGCTTGGGCGAAAAAACTAACGGCTAGCAAAATGAAAAAAGAGCTAGAGCCTCTGCTGACCCAAGCCCGAGAGTTGCTTTCTAAAAGCAAAGGGCGGGGGCTATTCAGCTACGACGATTTAAAACAACTGCACGAGCTTAGCCACAAGCTAGAGAGCTTTACCGCCCAATTCCCCAAAGTGAAAGACTTGGTGGAACCCGTGTTTTTACTGGCTCAGGTACAGTTAAACCGCGAGCAGTGGGTAGAGGCGTATCAAAATAGCCAGTTTATTATTGCGGGGTTTCCTGCGTCGCCCTATGCTCAACGTGCCAAGTACACTCGTTTAATGGCTAGTAAGCATTTGGATAGTGAGACCTTAGCTGAATTGCAAATAACCAGTAGTGAACCCACCGCCAAGTAGGGGCTGTTTGCAAATAAGCAAATAAAGAGAGTGTTAACTAGAGGTTGTTTACAAACTGTGTTAGTCCCCACAGTGAGGAGGAACCATCTCAATTCTTACGCAAGATCCTCATTGTGAAAAACCTCTCTACAACTCTCCCCCCTGAATTATTCGAGACATTTAACTAATTAGATGGTATACTTTTCTTTTGTTTAGAAAGAGAAGTGTGTGCTATATGAACTGCCCTAAATGTGGAAGTAGCGAAAAATCAAAAGCTGGATTTGTTAAAGATGTGCAACGTTGGCAATGTAAAAACTGCCCTTGTAAATATACTCGTAGTACCCCCAAAGGGCTAGG
>JBJTUB010000299.1:0-6197 GCA_046080465.1 Vampirovibrionales bacterium
TTCTGTATCTGTCTTCTTATACCAATTTCATAAATAAAGGGCGTCTGCCGCTTTCGTTGTCGCTACGATTCTCGATGAGCTTATGTACCTCTATGGTCACCGCACTCATCTGCGAGTCTAGGCTCCTAGAAATCACCTACACGCCCTTTATTTCTAAAAATGGTATCAGAGGCTTTCTGTAGGCACTAAACGATGAATCTATTTTTTTGGAACAGTTTGACTATCTAGGATTCGTCTGAATAGGGGGGCTTCGCTCGTGGTACCTTGAGCTTTTTACTAAACTACGTCATACTAGGCCTATCGCCTAAGTTCTATAGAAGACTCTGCGAAAGGTTAGGATGAGGGAAACACTAGCGTAGGGGCGATTCATGAATCGCCCCTACATACCAACGCCCATAGGAAGGAAGATCCACTCGCCGTTTTACGAGACCAACTCAACACCCCTCATTGCACGCCCAAATGGGCCTCACCCCAGCCCTCTCCCTAAGGGAGAGGGGGTAAAGGGGCTTTTGCAGAGTCTTCTATATACAGAGAAAGAGAGTCATCCCCCCGCCATGATGAGCTTTTTAGAAAAAAACCTAAACGCCCTACCCCTCAACCAAAGCAACCGTAACTTTGTACGGCAACTACGCCAACACACCCTCCCTGCCGAAGCCTATGACTGCCTTGCCCTAGAGGAAACCCCCAGCGGTGCCTTGACACTTTACTGGGATGATCGCCCCGATCATCACCCACACTACCCCGAGGCCGAAGCCCAGATGGTGGTAGAACAAACCGCCAACCGTGCTAGGCACGCCCTACATGTGGTGCTAGGCTTGGGGCTAGGCTACACACTCAAGGCCCTACTGGCTTGGGCGGAAGAACACCAGTGGCAAGGCGATATTTTGCTACTAGAAGAAGACGTGGATTTACTCTACATTTTACTGGAAAACATTGATTTCAGCTCGCTATTCAGCTATCCACGCTTGCGGTTATTTACACGGCGTAGTGATTTGTGGTCGACCAGTGAAGGGTGCTATGTTGAGAAAGATGGCGTGCATTATTTGGCCAACCCTCAACACGTGAATCGTTTGGGCGAAAGCACCCTAAGCGATATTATTCAGGGGCATCAGCAGTATTTGCAAAACGTCAAGGGCAACGCCTATTTGCTAGGCTTGCGGGGAGTAGAATGGGCGAAGGCCTTTTTTGCCAACCTGCATCGCTTGCCCACCCTGCAACCTGTTGATTTAATGTACAACGCCTTTGCTGGGCAAAATAAAACCGCCGTGCTGTGCGGAGGGGGGCCTTCGTTGGCGAAGGGGATTCCGTTTTTGAAGGAACACCGAGACGAGGTCGTTATCTTTGCCATTGGTCGGTCCGTACGTCCGTTGATTGAAGCGGGTATTCAGCCTGATTTTGTGGTGTTTATGGATTTCATTGGCCCGAGTATTCAGCTGCACGGCGTGGATGTTGAGCAACTGCGTAACAGTCATATGATTACGGGTATCAGTGCCGAACCGATGGTGTTTGATGTGCCGTTTGCAACGCAGTGGGTGGCGGCCTTGCACGCTAACGAGCAGTTTACGTTTTTAATGGATGCCCTGTATAACCATCATCTCTGCCGATTCAACACAGGGGGCAGTGTCTCTATTTTCAACTTTACCATTGCCTACAACCTAGGCTTTAGCCACTATGTGTTGATGGGGCAAGACCTCTGCTTGCAAGATGGCAAGGTGTACGCCACGGATGCCCCAGTAGAAATTAAAGATGGCACCATTTACACCGAAGGTAACGAGACGACGTTTCATCGTGTAGAACAAGTATTGCAACGCCCAGGGTGGGATGGAACCCCCCGTATTACCAAGCAAGATTACATCCACTTCCACTACATTTGGGAACGTTTGGGGCAGTTGGCTCATAAAGAAACCCGCACAGGCGTGAGCCTCATTAATGCCAGCGAAGGGGGATTGTACATTAAGGGGTGGGATCATGTGCCTATCCATCAACTCGCCGAACGACTGACCGAGGCTCGTGCCAAGGCCACGGCAACGGCTCCCCTGCAAAGCGTGAATCGTATTGTGGTAGAGGCGTTAGAGCAAGGGTTTCATCATTGTCATCCAACGCAAGTGTACCGCACCTTATTGCGTGAAGGTAAGAACATGGAACACGTTATAGAGCGTGTTGTGCAACAGGGTAAAAAAGCACAACGTGAACTTAGTACCTTGTTTGCAACCCCGTTTGAGCGATGGTACAAGGCTAGCACGAAGTATGCCGAACAGTTTAATGCGTTTTCAGAACTGTTAGAGAATCACCCCTTGTTGCAGTTTACCTTTTACGGCCAGCAAAAAGCCTTGTACGATAAACACAACGCCGATGCCAGCACCGAACAAGAACATCGCCAGAACTTACGGCACGATGAAGCCTATTTAAAAACACTCTTAGCCGACCTTCACGAATTACAAACCCAACACGTACAACCGGCTCTAAAACGAGTGAACACCCTAGAACTAGGCGAACTGGTAAACAACGTGCATCCCTTTGTAAAGGCACACACCCAAGACGCTCAAGCGTACGAGGGAAGACCAAGCCAGCCTGCTATTGAACGGCGTACCACGTGGAGCCATGCCAAAAACCCACTGTTAGGCGAACTCAGTGATACCGCCTCTGTTGCTGCTGCTACCCGTTTGAATCCGCCAACGACGTTGGATGAAACCACACTGCCCCCTCCCAAGGTAAACGTTGAAGGGCGAGCTGGACGCTATCTAAATAACGCTGTTCGGCTTGATGCTGACTAGCCTCGTCTCGTGGGGGGTGTGGGTGTAACAAGGGCAATCGCCCCAGCCAGTGTAGCCCCTCGTTTTGATCAATCAAGCCTTGTAATAACGCAACCGTGGTGGTGGGGGTGGCCTCTTGGCTACTCGTTTCCGTGGTTGCTTCACGCTTTATCTCAGGTTGTGCCTCATTCTGCACGTCATTCAACAATACCCCCCCTTGCACTGGCAAGCCACAGGCCTGCCAGTGTTGCCATTGTGCTTGCAGGCTGCTTGCTGAAGCTTGGCTATGGGTTAACCACACACTGGTTACTAGCTCGGAACGAAGCGGATGGAGTACCCAGTGTTTATCGTGCGGTAGGTTATCGATAATCACGAGGGCGTAATGTTTTTCTATGAGCCGTCGCCAGCCGTAGTGCCACGCCGTGGCGTTGTGCGTATGGGGCAAGTGGCTAGGGAAGAGCACCACATCGTGGCACGGAGATTCGGTGTCGCAAGCGAGGGCGGTTTGCAACGGCTCGGGTAGATGAGCAAACAACACATCCACCCAACTGCCTGCAGGGCGATGAGTTTCGGCGTTTAAACGTTCCACGAGGTGGGCGTAGTTACGCTTGCTTAGTTGTTGGGGGCGGTACTGATGCTCGCCTTTGCTAGGCGATTCGGGGGTTTCAAACTGCACCCACAACACCGATTCTTTCCATCCACGGGTAAGGGTGTGTAGGGCTTCGACAAACTGAGTTTTTCCCGCCTGCGGGCTACCTGTCACAATCAATACAAAGGGTTCAAGTTTCATCATTCTACCAGTCAATGCTTTTCAACACTTGTACATATAGTTTTTTAAAAAGTTTCTTTTGCATGTCTATACGTTGTCGCTACACTCCTTCACAAACGTGTCTAGGCTCCTCGTCTAGCCTATGCCTAAAAAACTTTTTAAAAAACTATAGTTCTAAAAGAGGCTCCAAACAGGCAAGTTTAGCAGGGGTGTGCAACCACCAATACCCCAGTAAGGCTTCAAACCCTGTGGCCAATCGATAGACCACTTGGTGCTTGCGTCTGCTGGTGGGGATGGGTTGATTCCTCCCTGCCTTAAACACGGCTACCTCGGCAGGGGTGAGGGTAGGCAGCAGTTGTTCCATCAGGTTGGCTTGGGTTTCCATGCGGGCTAAGTGAGTGCTGGCTTCGTGCAGGGCGGTACTGTTCCAATCCGTAGGTTGACTCAAGAGCCATTGCCGTAGCAGTAGCTCGTAGAGGGCATCGCCTAAATGAGCCAAAACTCGGGGGGCGGGCAACGGCGGAGCATTGTCGGCATCAGTCACTTGGGGGGCAACAGCTATCACGCTCGCCAACCATCCTTGAAAGGGGTTGTTAACCACAACACTTGCTAGTGACGGTGTGGGTGTTGTGTCGTTGATATCAAGGTTTCTCATACGTTAATCCCAGTGTGTTAATCCCAATGCAACGTGCATCGGCCTTGAGGCAAATCCACCACACGTAGTCCCGCTTCTTGCAACTGCTGACGCAAGGCATCGGCATCGGCAAACTGTTTGGCTTGCTTGGCCTGCCAACGGGCTTGCACCACGGCCTCTAAGGCTTCCGTCGTCCAGTGTGTAGCGGTGGCGGTAGGCGTACCATAGATGCCTTCAATCAACCTATCAGCAGATGCTGTCGCCGACTGTGCCTGCCGTTCCCACGCTTGCTGTAAATGCACGGTTACAGGTGTGGCATCAAACCCCAGTACCCACGCCTGTTGTAGCAACACGCCTACCAGTGGCGTAAGGCTTTCAGCTGTGGTTGCTGTTTTTGTTTGTTTAAACACACTGTTCCAACTGGCCAAGGCCTTGGGGGTGTTCATATCTTTCGCCATGGCCTGCACAAAGGCCACGCCTTCAGGAGTTGTAAGCATGGCTTCGGGCGTGCAACGTGTGTCAGGCGTGGCGTGTTCCAGCCATGTTTGCCACTGTTCGAGTGTCACCTTAGCGTTAAAGAGAGTCTCGGCTAATTGCTTCCATAGTTTTTGAATGCGGGTTTTGGCGGCATCCAAGGCATCGGGGGTAAAATCCACGGGCATGCGGTAATGGTTTGTTAGCATAAAGTAACGCAGGGTGTTGGCATCGTAGGTGGGCAACAAATCCCGAATAGTAGAGAAGTTCCCTAGGCTTTTACCCATTTTTTCGCCATCCACCGTCACAAAACCATTGTGCATCCACGTGTTGACGAACGGTGTTTTGTTGGTGCAACACTCGCTTTGGGCAATTTCATTCTCGTGATGCGGAAACACCAAATCGGCACCACCACAGTGAATATCAATCTGTTCGCCTAAAATCCGCCGAATCATGGCACTGCACTCAATGTGCCACCCTGGGCGACCCCACCCCCAAGGCGATTGCCAGCCATAGGTATCGGCAGGCGTGGCCTTCCACAGAGCGAAATCGGCGGGGTGTTCTTTATCTTCATCCACGTTGACTCTTGCCCCTGCTTGTAGGGCATCGGTGGGCTTTTGGCTAAGCTTGCCGTAATCGGGCATGGATTGCGTTCTAAAGTACACGCTACCATCGGCCAGCACATAGGCGTGTTGCTTCTCTAGTAACACGTGGATCATCTCCCACATATCTTCAATGTGTTCGGTGGCCTTGGGTTCAAAGGTGGGTGTTAGGGTGTGCAGGGCGTGCATATCCTCGCTAAAGCGGGCATAGTTGAAGGTGGCCACGGCTTCGGGGGTGGTGTTACGCTCAATAGCACGATTCACAATTTTATCGTCTACATCGGTGACGTTGCGGGCGTAAAGCGTTTCAAACCCCCACCACTGCAACAGGCGATACAACACATCCCACGTGATATTGCAACGTGCGTGGCCTAGATGGGCATCATCGTACACGGTGGGGCCACACACATACATTTTAACGCTAGCAGGGTGCAAAGGCGTAAAGGGGGCGACCCTGCGACTAAGTGTGTTATAAAACTGGAGTTCGGGCAGGGGGGCATTGGAAGAAACGGTGGTGGCGTTCATTACGGGGGAATCCTTGTAACTAGCTGTGGCGGGCAAGGGGTTCATAAACTCATAGCTAAATTAGTGTACCGCAAGCCAAGCCAACACGCAACGCCTAGCAACAACTCTATTTAAGGTTGCGGAAAAAGCTTGTGTTTTTGCTAAGCCAAAAGAGGGTTCCTCTCTTTTGCAAATGAATCCCTCTTTTGCTTTTTTAGAGCTTTTCAGATCTAGTGCTTATGCCGATACGTTTAATTTCTTCGCCGCTGCGTCCGCTAGTTCAAAGGCCTCCGATAAAGGAGGAACAGTTTCTAGTGTAGGAAGATGTGGACTATTATAGGCCATTAGTCCCGCAGGGTTTTGGGGTATCCACTTTTCCTCTATATTGTGAGAGCTATACGATCCATTCAGAGTCTGAACTTCAATAACAGGGGGCAACCCCTGGGGGTCTTCAAATCTAC
>JBJTUB010000300.1:0-3693 GCA_046080465.1 Vampirovibrionales bacterium
AAACAGTCACTCTGTATAGTCTACCACGATTCAAAAATATTTCAAAATACTATACGTTTAGGGCTAGCCTTCTACGAAGCCATTCAACACATCTTTGGAAAAGAGTCGTAAATTATTTAAAATACTATACCCATCCTGAAACAGGCAAAACCCTCAATGTGGCTCATGATATTGATGGACTTAACGAAAGTGCCAAACCTGATCCCAAAGATCTTGAAGCCGTCATGAATGGGGATATAGAAGCATTGAATAGACTCTCGCAAAGTAGTTTTAGCACTATCGGCCGTTCTTTATCCCCTGAAGAGCAGAAAGCAGGTAACAGAGACGAAAGCCACCTTGCTTTCTAACATTGAAGGCCTTGCCAAGTAATTGAGTTGTTAAAATCAATCGTAAGGGAGACGCTATAAAAAGCGGTCTCCCTCTACCTTTTTAATTATGTTTTAGCTATACTCTCAAAGCTGATGATTGCGTACTTTTAATTATCTTTGATAGAAAGTTTTTAAACCATGATGATGAAGTTTTTAACCGCAGGCGAATCTCACGGCCCAGGCTTGACCGTAATGATTGACCACTTCCCCTCGGGTGTGCCGCTGAGTTCTGAGAAAATTAACCACGATTTACGCCGCCGTCAAGGGGGCTATGGCCGTGGGGGGCGTCAACAAATGGAAAAAGATGCTATCCAGTTTATGGCGGGCGTGCGGTTTGGGGTGTCTACAGGCGCGCCGATTGCTTTATTTATTACCAATAAGGATCATGCCAACTGGCAAGGCATCATGGATGCTGAAGGCACCCCCACCGATGAAAAAAGCTTTATTCGCCCTCGCCCTGGCCATGCCGATTTAGCAGGCTACTACAAATACAACCTAACCGATTTACGAGATGCCTTAGAGCGAGCTTCGGCACGGGAAACGGCGGCTCGGGTAGCTGCAGGGGGTGTGGCCAAAGCCTTGCTAGCGGCCTGTGGCATTACCGTGTTTAGCCATGTTGTCAAGCTCGGCGGGGTAGCGATTCCTCCTGTGGCAGGGTTGGATTACACGCAGGATGCCGAAGCCTTCATTCAGTATGTGGAAGGTAACGATATTCGGTGTGCAGGCGATGAGGCCACCATGCAAACGATTCGTCAGCACATTGATGCCACCCGCAAAGCAGGCTCTACCTTGGGGGGCGTGGTGGAATGTGTCGCCGTGGGATGCCCCGCAGGCTTGGGGAGCTATGTGCAGTGGGATAGAAAACTGGATGGGCAGTTAGCCCAAGCCGTCATGAGTATTCAAGCCGTCAAGGCCGTGGCCATTGGCGATGGCGAACTCGGTGGCGAGGTGGATGGGAGCCAGTTCCATGATGCTATTTGTTTGAATGATACCAAAAACATTGTTCGCCCTACCAACCGTGCAGGCGGGTTAGAAGGCGGTGTAACCAATGGGATGCCCTTGGTGGTGCGTGCGGTGATGAAACCCATTGCGACGCTTATTAAACCCTTAACTTCCGTCAACCTAAACACGGTGGAAGAAGAACAAGCTCACTTTGAACGAAGCGATGTAACGGCGGTGCCCGCCTGTGCCGTTGTTACCGAGGCCATGGTGGCTATTACCTTGGCTACCGCCTTGTTGGATAAATTTGGTGCCGACCATTTAGGCGATATTCAAACCAGCATGAACGCTTACCAACAACGCCTCACCCCCAGCCCTGTAAGCTAAAGGGGCGTTTGCCCTTGCGAGCGAAGCGTGGCAATAATCACGAAACGATTTAACGAAGGAAGATACTCCATGTTTCAAACGACCCTATTTCTCCTACTCCTCCTTTTGGGGCTACAAGCCCTGACCCCCGCCTTGGCTTTAACCTATCAAGCAGGCATTACCATTACAGGGCAACCTGCCAGCCAACAGTTTGAACCCCGCTACCGCGATGATGCCGAAAGCACGCTTCAAGGCAAGCTCGCTCAAGACCCAGCCAATACGTCGATTCGTGCCGATTTAGGCTTGATTCAAGCCGAACGCTTTAAGCTAGATGCTGCCGAGGCCAACGCCAAAAAAGTACTCGCCACAGAGCCTAGCAACACCGTTGCCTTGTTGACGTTGGGTAAAGTGGCGTGGTATCGTACCAGCTCCAGTAATATGGTGTACCGTAGCCAACGCCGAGAGTATTTAAACAAGGCTCTCAGCCACTTTCAGCAAGCCGCCGAAAGTGACAAACAACGCCCCGAAACCTACAACTTTTTAGGCCGTGTCAAGCAAGAACTCGGGCAGTACAGCGAGGCTCGTAAAGAGTACGAGGTTGCCTTGGCTATGGACCCCAACTACGCCGATGCGTTAGTGAACTTAGCCAGCCTGAGCTTAGAAGAGAAAAAGCCCACCGAAACCCTCCGTTTGGCGAACAAAGCTATTCAACTGAACAGTGGCCACGATGGGGCCCACTACCTAAAAGGTGCCGCCCTGTTAGAGCTAGGCATGGTGAACCGTGCCGTGGATGAACTAGGCATTGCCATTGATAGCTTGAACACGGCCTTGAGTTTGAACCGAAACTCGGCTCCGATTCACACGGTGATGGGTAAGGCCTACGAGGCTCAAGGTAACATTGCCGCTGCGTTGACTCATTACCGCAAGGCACTGCAAATTGCCCCAGAACACACCGAAGTCGTCGAGCAGTTGGTGAGTTTGCTTCAACGTCGTGGCGATGACGATCAAGCCCTGCTTGAACTCAAAAGTGCCATTAGCCTACAACCCACCCAGCAAGCCTTATTACAACAAGCGGGCGAATTGGCCTTAAGTGCCGATAAACCCGAGCAAGCGGTGGACTACTATCGCCGATTGTTGAAACTTGCCCCCGATAATGCCGAAGCCTCTAAAGGGTTGGCCACGGCCTTGTTGCGTCAAGCCCAGCGAGATGCCGCTAGTGATATTGTCGATGGTGGTAACGGCCTGTGGTTAGCCGAACAACAATTGACGGAAGCCCTCCGCCTCACCCCCGATAATTTATCGCTCCATTTGGCTTTGGCCAAAGTACAACGTGCCAGCGGTGCCGTGGCCATGCCTGCCGAACGGATTGCTCGCTTGGTAAGCCTACCCGCTGTTAACAACACGCAACGCCTACAACAAGCCGAGGGGTTGATGTTGTTGGGTCGGTTTGATGAAGCCCAACAACGCATTAACGCTATTACGCAAGCCTTACCTAGCCTACCTGCTGAACAGCAAATGACGCTAGCCAACAGCTTGTTAGAGATGGGATCCTTAGCCCAAGCCAAGCAAGTGTACGGCACGGTGCTTGCCAACGAACCCAACAATGTGTTGGCCGAACGAGGCGTGGCACGGGTAGAACGCCGTCAACAAAAGGCGATGCAAAGTTTGCAAGCGGCTCGCAACCTGAATGCGTGGTATTCTGCCGGTAAACGCAAGCAGGCCGTGGCCTTGTATGAAGAAGCTTTAGAACGTAACCCCTGGGCGGCTAGCCCCCATGTGGAACTAGCCGATGTGTTACGCAAGGCGGGCAGTAAACAGGCCGCTCGATTACATTATCAAGCCTATTTAACGCTTTCGCCTAAGCTCCCTGATGAACGCCGTCGTCAAATCGAACGTTTCATGCGCTAGGGGGCGTTCGCCCTTGCAATGAAGTGTGTTGAGCTTGTTTCGTAAAAAACTACGCAGGGTATGTGTTCTTGTGTTGGCTTGGTAGGGGCGGTGCTCAAGCGGGTTGTAACCA
>JBJTUB010000301.1:0-1892 GCA_046080465.1 Vampirovibrionales bacterium
CAATGTTGGGCATCCCGCCAATGTTGGGCATCCCGCCAAGGTTGGGCATCCCGCCAATGTTGGGCATCCCGCCAAGGTTGGGCATCCCGCCAAGGTTAGGCATCCCGCCAAGGTTGGGCATCCCGCCAAGGTTAGGCATCCCGCCAAGGTTGGGCATTTGCACCCGACTACCTGCATCAAACGAACTCACCATTTCAGGCGAAGTCATCGAACCCAAGGCCTTCAACTGTTGCTCTAGTTCGGGAGTCAGACGAGGCACGGGGCCAATATCGGCCAACGCTAAAAACGCTTTACCTTTGGCTAAAAAACCAAGATCTTTTAAGCTAATGGTACCACCATCGCCACTTTTAGCATCCAGCTTGGCTAAGGATTGAGCAAACGAGGCATCGGTCGCTAATTTAGCAAAAAACTGGGTGGCACGGGTTAAGGCATCGCGTTGTGGACCAGGTGGCACCGCAGAAGCTTGCTTCCATGCTTCTTCAGCCATACGAGCCGCATGAACTGGCCCCGTAATACCTTCAGCAGGAATAAAGGGTTGCAAATCAGCAGGGCGTAAGGTGCCTGTAGGAATCGCAGGTGGTGCAGGTGACACAGGTGGAGTGGGCATCACAGATGTAGGAAGTGGTTGCGCGTTCATCATGGGGAGTCGAGGTTCCTTATGTTAGCGTATTAAAAAGTTAAGCTCTGTATCTGGTTTACTAAACACGATGCTAAATGGCTCTACTGGAAATCAAGGGAGGCCACCCTCCTGATCGTGATCGTTGTTTAAACTCTCTGAAACACACAACACGTTCAGAAGGCAACGTGTATCAACACCTTAATAAACACCTTTACCCTAGAGCGATTGCTACTATTGTTTTTATTTTAATAAGGGAGAATAGTAGAAAGATCTGCAAAAGCCCATGCGGGCGTGTAATGAAGGGTTGAACGCTGGGGGCGTTCGCCCCAGCCTCTCAAAGTCGTCTGAAAGACGACACGAAACGAGAAACTTAGGAGTGTGCGAAAATAGTATTATTTCACTATACTACCCTACCACACACCAACCCCTAGCACAAACACTTTCACACAACGGTTTTATGCTTGAGAATGGCTAAAAGACTTATCTAAGAGAGAGAAGAGAGAACGGTAAACGATGTTGGCAATGAATACCACCCAACCGAATAACTTTTCACCCTACGGAGCCGTGCCTCGGCAAGTCTCGCCTGCCAGTGGGTTAAGCCCGGAAGAGCAAGTATTGTTGCAACACATGCAACAACAACAAATAGCTAGGCAAGGGCAACCTCGTCAAGCCATGGCTCCCCCACCACCCTATGCTCGCAGTGCGGCTGAAGAATATTTATTGCAAGCCTTAAAACAAGGCGGATTTACTCAAATTGATAACGAGGCCACTTTCAAAAAAGAAGAAGACCGCCGAGCCTCTACAGGTGCAGCTGGTGTTGTGGCGGGAATAACACTCGCCAATCATGTCGAAAACCTAGTACAAGCCGCACAAGATAAAAATCCTACTGCTGTAAAAAACACCTTTAAAATGGGTGGCTTCGATGTACTTGATGATGCTGCCGTGGCTGCCAAACGAGCCGCTGGTAAAGCCGTAGAACAGGTGATTGTGAATGGCGAAACCTACCATATTGCTAAAAATGCAAAAAGTTCTATTTGGCAACGCTTAAAACTAATACCTGAACAACTAACAGTGAGTGATAAGGCCTTAAAAACAGTCAATAATTTAAAACGCCTCGAAACGTTAAAAACAGAGTATGTTGAACATTACCTAAAGCAAACGGGCAACAAAGGATGGTTTAAGGGAGAACCGTCACCTGACGCCTTGAAAAAAGCCCAAGCCTATGCAGACTCCAAAGTCGCTGCCGCCCGAGCTCAAATGGTGAAGCAAACCG
>JBJTUB010000302.1:0-13189 GCA_046080465.1 Vampirovibrionales bacterium
CTATTTGCCGAGAGCAACGCCCCCGACAAACTCTCCCTTCCAAGCTTTTATCTTAGCACCTATGGGGCTCCGCCCCTAGAGACCCCATTTTAACTCAAGGTTTTAAACTAAGACATATATTTGGTTAATTATTCAAAATACTATAGAAAGCCCACGCCCCCATGCACCCCACCCCTTGGAACTGGCAACAACCCGATTGGCCTCACTTTCGTTACACCCCCGAATCCCTACAACTAGCGGAACAACGCTTCTTGCAATCCGCTTGGCAATGGCAGGGTATCGTCAAGCATTTACACACCCCCACGCACGAAACACTCTTGATTGAGCTTCTAAGCCAAGAAGCGGAAACCTCTTTTGCGATTGAAGGAGAACACCTCCATCGTGAAAGTTTACAATCTTCTTTGCGGAAGCACATGGGCTTACCCTACCAACACATGAAGCAACACCCCAAAGAATACGGTGTGGCCAAGATGATGCTTCAACTGTATCAAGATGTAGAAACACCCTTGACGCATGAAACGCTGTTTGCGTGGCATCAGTTAGTGATGAGTGAGCGTCACGATATAGAGCAAGTGGGGGGTATCGCCAACACACAAAACCCATGCAAATTGTATCGGGCTATAGCCATGCCCCCAAGGTGCATTACGAAGCCCCGCCCGCCCAACACTTGCACCATGAAATGGAAAGGTTTATTCAATGGTTTAACCAAAGTAGCCCACAGGGAACGCATCCCTTGCCTGCCTTGGAGCGGGCAAGCGTGGCTCATTGGTACTTTTTAGCGATTCACCCGTTTGAAGATGGCAACGGTCGGCTGGCTCGTGGCTTGGTGATGAAAAGCCTGTCGCAATCGGTGGGGCAACCGCTGTTACTGGCGGTTTCTAAGGTGATTGAATCTCAAAAAACAGCGTATTACGAAGCCCTAGCCAAGCACAACAAAAGTAATCAGCTAGATGCGTGGCTGGTCTATTTTAGTAAGGTAATTTTAGAAGCCCAAGCCTACACCCACGCACGTGTGGAATTGTGCTTAAAGGAAGTCCGTTTGTTGGATGCACACCGTACGGAGCTTAACAAGCGTCAAACCAAAGTCCTCCACCGACTCTTTCAAGCGGGGGTAGAGGGCTTTGAAGGGGGCTTGAGTGCCAAGAACTACATGCGGTTGACGGATGTTTCTGCGGCCACAGCGACACGAGATTTAAACGCTTTGGTGAGCTTAGGGATTCTGCAAAAAACTGGGGAGTTAAAAGCCATCCGCTATTGGTTAGTGTAGAAGGCCGTTCGGCTTGTGCAATGTGGGGGATGAGCGTTGGTTGCGTCATGGCTTATACCAACTCTAAGCTTAAATAGCGTAAGAATTGGTTTCTTTTTTGGGGGGCAATGGGGGCGTTAGCCCCCGTTAATAAACCTAGGGGGGAGAGCTTGAGAGGGAGAAACGGCCTCTCAAAGTCGTCTGAAAGACAACACGCAACGAGAAAACTAAGACTGTTCGGAAATAGTGGTTTTTCACTATAATTACTCAACACAGTAGGGGCGGGTTTCAAACCCGCCCCTACCAAGTAACTATCGTAAACGATCTTTATTCATCGTACGAACGCTTGCCAATCAGTGGCTGAAGGGCTGGAATATCAGGGCGAACAATCACCCCACCCCCCAAACGGGTACGAGAGAAAATCCCTGCTGAATCAAGGTATTCAAACTGCCCATAGAGCGAAAGCCAATCGGTTAGGTTCGCCGTCAACTGGGCATTAGCCGACCATGCTGCTCCCGTATCACTGCTTCTGCCAATTTCATCGTGCGTGACACTTTGAATACCCACGCTTCCACCTATCTTGTATTCCAAGAACTTATTGAGGCAACTGCCACGGAAGTCGGCACGAATATCGTTCAGGAAGAAGCTCGAGGGCGAGAAGTAGCCCCCAAAAATACTACCATTAGGGGCGGCCACAATGTTCGGGAAGAGTGTTTGAACATTGAGCGGGTTTTGGCCATTACGTACGTTAAAGTAATTAAAGGTGGCATCTTTATCGTAGCCAAAGTAGAGGAACTCATAGGCTAGGCGTACCGCATGGTTGGGGTGATACTGCCAGTTGTAGCCAAGGTTGGCCCATGCTTGGTTTTTATTGTTGCTCGCACGGTATTCGACTGGGTTTGAATTAATCCAGCCGTATTCATACCCCAAGTTCAGATCCCAGTTTTGCCATGGTCCAAAGTTAAACTCGGTAAACACGGCGTTTTCACGTACTTGGCCAAGTAATGCCCGTACGTTCGCCACGTTCGCCCCAGGGCGGAAGCCCGCAAAGGAAAGGAAGCTGTTTTCCAACGGAGAACGTCGCATACCTACTTGCCACTTGAACTTATCCATCGGCTTAAACTGTAAGCGTGCTTGGTAATCCACAGCGTTGCTATCACTGTTCTCGTACTGAGTCAACGAGATATCGCCATCAAACAACACCCGCTCATGCAGTAGCCACGTGGTACCTAAACTGTACTGGTTGGCGTGTTCGCTGCGGGGCCATACCCTTGTGGTGGGTAGGCTCATGCCACGGTAGCCGTAGCCCCCCCGTAACCGAATGGTGGGGGTTAGCATAAAGCTTAACTGGTTGGGTACCACCCAATGGTCGAACTTGTTTAAGCCTTCATCGCCGTCTTGCGTTGTCCACAAAAAACCACTTCTCAAGCTGGGACGCATATCGTAGGCAGTATCGTTGGTGAGGCTTGCCAACTGATCGAGATACATCAAATCGCCTCTCGCCCCTACTTGGTTACCTACCACGGGATCTTCATCGGCACTCACTCGCAGAGCATAACTGCCTAAGGATGTTCCGCCCATGTTCAAGGCTTGTTGGGCTTGGGTGGCTTTATCAAAGCTGGGCAAGGCAAACTGTGCCACACTGTTAGGGGCAGGCGGTGCTAGCACACCCACACCCTGTACCACGGCATTACTAGGAGCCAACTCTTCCAACACGCCCACGGTGGTTTCCAAGCGTTGTACGGCTTGTTCGCCTTGTTGTTGTTGGGTGTGTAGGGTGTTCATGGCGTTGTTGAGTTCGGCAAAATCGTAAGTCGCCTCAGCAGTAGGTGCGGTGCTAGCCACCGTCAGTGGTGTTTCTTCTACCACGGTGTTAGCAAAGCTCAGCCCATGGCTAGGGGTCGCACTACGGGCAGGGTGCGTATCCAACTGCTTGGCGTGTTCGTACAATTCCAATACTTTATCGTTACGGCCTAGATGTTTGTAGGATTCGGCTAAGGCTTTAATCACCTCTAAATCGTTCGGATGATCGGCACGCAGATCCTCGAACACATCTTTAGATTTAAAGTAGTTACCACCCCATAGCAAGGCATAGCCCTTACCTAAACGAGCCTCTTTACTGTTAGGGTTGGCCGCCAATAATCTATCAAAGGCTCGGACGGATTCACTGTACTTGCTACTATAGCTTAGGCTACGAGCATAGGAAAGTTGCACATCGGCATCTTCTGGGTGTTGATCCGCCAAGGTTTGCATCATGGCCGTGCCTTTACGCTTCAAGGCACCACTTCTGGAGTTAGACAGCATTTGGCCGTATTCCATCATAAACTGAGGGTCTCCCCCCATGACGGTGGCCAGTTCTTCATACGTTTGAGCCGCCCGCTCGATATCAGCCTTCGTTGCCGCAGGGTCTTGCCAATAGGCACGTGCCACCGCTAATTTCGGCCCTTGGGCTAGGGGGTACACACGGCCTAATTCGTTATACAACCCTATTTTCGCCTTGGTGGCTTTTTCCCACATCAGGGCTTTATCTACCTTGGGGGTAAAGGTTTGGGTCATGTTAGGGTAAGCTCGGCCAAGGGCGAGATACTGTTGCAAGGCCTCGCCACGAGTCGCCGCATTCCACGAGAGGGTTTCGGCATAGCCACTCAGCAAGGTTAAATCATTCGGGAAGCTTTGCAAGGCTTTGGCAAACCCTTCACGCCATGGAGTTGAAGGTTGCTTTTGTGCCATCTGCAAGAAGCCCACCAACTCACGCTTTACCTTACCACTGGGGTCACGTTCGGCAGCGTAAATATAGTTGTTTAAGGCATCGGTAAAATGGCCGGGTTGCTTGGCGTAGTAGCGTGCCAAGCGAGCAGCCGTACCCGCTTTATCGGTACTGGTTTGCGAGGCTTGACGCAACAAGGTTTCTACCAAGCTAGGGTCGGGCAAACGAACCCCCGCCAAGGTGGCATCTTGCAATAAATCCGCCACTTCTAGTTTCTCGTTGGGACTCAGCAAGCCTTGGTTGTTCAATTCCGTTAATAAGGCCGCCGATTGTGCATACTGGCGGGTTTTACCATAAGCACGAGCCAAGCGTAACCCCACCATGCCGTGATCCACGCCTTGAGTGCGTTCTAGCAGTTTTTGATCCATGCTAATCACTTGATTAAAATCGCCCAATTCGAAGGCCATGCCCGAAATGGCATTCAATGCAGAGGTCGGCAAACTATCCCCACCCGTACTACCCGCCGAGGCTAAGAGGCTATCATACACTTGCTTGGCTTTGGTATAGTTGCCTGCCTTTACCAAGGCAGCCACATAATTTTGACGGTTGCCTAAAACTCTGCTAGCATCGCCACTGGCCAAGGGGCCTTCGTACAAGCGGACGGCTTCACGAGCATCGCCTTCATAGGTGTGGTACTGTGCCAAGGCAGAAAGGTAGCTAATATCGTTACTGGCCCCTACGGCGTTAATATAGGGGCGAGCCAAGCTATATTGCCCCGACCATATATACAACTGAGCCAACTGCTTTTTAGCCTGCACATCGCTACTGTTGGCAGCGGTGTAGCGTTTGTATAACTCAATAGCCTTGGGGCGGGTGGCACTGTTCCAGCTGTAAATCTCGGCTAATTCACGTTGAGCCAGCTGTTCGCCTGCATTTAAACTCAGTGCTTTTTCAAACGCCTGTTGTGCTTTTAGGGTGTTGGCCGGCCCCCCTTGTTTCTTATAGGCTCGGCCCAACCACGTAAAGCCCGCTGCATGGGTAGGGTTGGCTCGGGTGTATCGTTCAAAGTGATTGATGGATTGCCCCACCATCCCCTTGTTAAATAGTTGTTGTGCGGTGCTTAGGCTGGTGCCTGCTGCCCAAGCCATGCCTGCTTGAGGCACGCCTTGCACCAAGGCCAACACGCCAAAAGCCAGTAAAGCCACACGAACCGTAGATTGCTTAAAAGCAGTGCGTTTGAAAAAGGAAGTGTTTGACATAGGGGGTCTACTGATCCTTTCAGAGAAACATAATAAAAGGCATCTATATAAAAGGCTTTAACTACGTGTTAAATTAATGACGTTAAAACAAGCAGGGGGTCTCTAGGCGCTGTTTGCAAATAAATTACTGTAACTAGCCCATTCGGGCGTGCAATGAAGTGTTGAAAGCGGGTTGGGTAAACCCATTTGATAAAACGGGTCTATAGGGGCGAAGCTCCTATAAATAAGCTAGGGGGGAGAGTTTGAGAGGTTTTTTACAATGAGGATCTTGCGTAAGAATTGAGAATGTTCCTCCTCGTTGTGGGGACGAACGCCCCGGCCTCTCAAATTCGTCTGTAAGACGACACAAAACAACAGGCTTCGGTAAGAAGTAAAAATCCTTATAATTCATTGAAGCAAACTATTTATGCTTCATGTACACTGTAAGGGTAAACTTACATCAATTATAGGAGTCTGTTCACCGTGCCACGTTTTCTCTCTCATCTTCTTTTTATCCTTAGCCTTGTTTGGGGAGGCTGGCTGTCCCCTTTGGCAGAGGCAACCCCCACCCCCCTTTCGGCTTCGCCTGCTACGGGTGGCAGCACGGTTAACGTGGCTCCGCCCCCCTCTCCCCCCTATGAATGTACCGCCCTACCCAATGTGGTTCAGCTGTACTTAAAGCAACTCCGTACCCAAGGTAGTAGCAACACCGCCACCGTACGGGTTCGCCCAGATTGTTTGGTGATTGTCGACCCTGGCTACACCTACATTCCTGTACTACCGCAACAGTTGCCTGTGCAGCCCCCCGATGCCGTGGTGCGTACATGGCCTGCCAACGCCTTGGCCGAACGTCGCCCTGCCGATATCATTGAATTTAACCATAACTACTATTTACTACGCCTATTACCGACTCAAAGTGGCAAGCTCACCTTCCCCCGTTTAGACACCTACCCAGCGGGCTTAAAAACAGGCTTGCTTCCGCAAAACTGGGTTGTGCCTACCCAGTTAAGCATCCCCGCCGAACTCAAAATCCTACTGGGCGATTTACCCTTTAGCATCAACAACCCCAACAACCCCGCGGACTCTCCCCAAGCCACAGTCTTACAACCCTTAACCGATACCCTCAACACCCTAAGCAAAGAGGCCGAAACCTTGGTTCCCCCCTTGCCACGTGGGGTGTATGTGGCAGGGCTAGATACCCTAAGCCTCATGCTGGTAGAACCCTATAAAGGGCGTGTAGAATGGCAATTACCCCTCCCTGGGGTGGCCACGGTGGTGTTGCCCTTTGAGACTCAAGGCAAGTTGCTACTCAACGTACTGCACAAGCCCGAAGCCTTGGTGGTGGATGGCAACGCTCCCTTAATTCAACGCCACATTAACCTCCCTGCCCCACTCTTTCATGCCTTGGTGCAACGTAACGAACAAAAGGCCGTCTTGCAGTACAAGCATCAACCCTTTTTTACGGTGTTGGATACCACCCGTTGGGAACCCACGCAACAGCCCCGCTTTAGTTCGGATATTACCAGCCTTAGCGTGCGTCAACGGGTTCCCTTGGCCTATGTTACCACCCGTGAAGGCAACACCCTACATGAAGTGGATTTACTGCGGGGCATCACCCTTCGGCGATTGCAACCCAAAGCCAACCCCGCTAAAGGGATTAAAAAAGCCACGGTGCTAAACACCGCCACGGCCAGTATCTTGCAAGAAACCGCCACAGGGTTCGGCACCCTCTGGGTGTGGCACGCCTATGTACCCGCCACCTATAATTTAAAAGGGGTGGCCACGGTACCTGCCCATGCACTGTTGCAAGGCATTCAGTTGGCGACAGGGATACTTACCACGCAAGAACGCTACCCCGTGGGTAGCCAGTGGCTGGGCTTGGATGCCTCTCAGGAATGGCAACGCATTCTACCACCTGCCACAGCAGATACCCCCGAACCCTTGCTGGAATTAGTGCATGGCAGTACAGGCTACACCACCCATGTCACTGTGCCTGCCAGCGTGTATGAGTTTTTTCAACGTTCCATGCCCACGCTTCAGGTACCTTATAGTTATACGCATCGGTGGAGTCCTTCCTTAGGGTGGATTGTGTCCGACCCCAACGCAGGCGGGCTACGCCGTTTAAGCACAGAGGCTCCCTTGACGGCCTTACCCGATACCACGCAAAGCACGCTCATTCCGCTCAACAGCCGAATTGCTAGCTTGGCCTTGGTAGGCTTAGGGCAAGAGACGGCCTTCCCCGCCTTGAATCTCAGTATCCCCGAATCGTACTTGGCTCCGCAAGCCGAAGCCAATCTGCCCCCCCGCTGGCGAACCTTTAGCCCTAAACTTTCTAGCTTACCCACGTTACCCAAACCCACGTTCCCTCGTTTAACGTTGCCCAAATCATCACGCAAAAGTAAAGCTCAGCCGAGTATTTAAGTACGATGCTTGTATCCGTCATTGCGAACAACGTGAAGCAATCCCCCAGTTGCTCCTAGAATAGTGCTTCTGTGTAGAAACCTCTGCAAAAGGGATTGTCGAGGTCTCTAAGTTCCTCGTTTTGTATTGCCCTACGGGCAATATTGAGAGGCCGTTCCTCCCTCTCAAACGCTCCCCCCTTCAGTATTTATAGGGGCTTCGCCCCTATAGACCCGTTTCTTCAAAGCCGTTTACGCAACCAGCGTTCATCGACTCAGTGCACGCCCGAAAGGGCCTTTCGCAGAGCTTTCTATAGGAGATTGCCACGCCTCAAGGCTCGTAATGACAGAATCGATTAGGCTTTTTAAACACGAGGCCGTTAACGTTGTGTCCCCCCTTTCTTTAGTTAAAACAAGGTAAAACAAATGTTTTTCTCAACCCCTTCAACGGATTCCGCCCCCCCCAAGCCCAGCAAATGGCCGACTGCCACCCCCGAAGAAGCCAAACCCTGTGCCAGCCTGCAACAGTTTATCGAACGGCTTCGCCAAACCAACGAGCTGACTGAAATCAACCAGCCCGTGAACTGCCACTTGGAAGTAACTGAAATTACCGATAGACTCAGCAAACTGCCTGATCATCTCAACAAAGCCCTGCTGTTTAACAACGTGGTTGAAGGCGACACAACCTACGAGGTTCCCTTGCTCATTAACGCTTTGGGGAGCCATAAACGTACCCTCATGGGGATGGCGGCCACAAGCTACGAAAGCGTGAGTGAACGCATCGGCTTGTTTGCCAAGCCCGATTTTGCCGCTCTTTCCTCGGGCGGATTGTTTGATAAGTTAGGCATGTTGCCCAAGTACTTCGATTTGAAAAACGTTTTCCCCACTAGCTATAAAGGGGGGGTGGCTCCGTGTCAAGAAGTGGTGATTACCGATACCACGCAACCCATGTTGGATAAGCTCCCCATTCTCACCTGTTGGCCCGATGATGGTGGTCCCTTCATTACTCTGCCCTGCATCTTCCTCAAAGACCCCCTGACTGGCGAACGCAACGTGGGCATGTACCGTATGCAAAAATACGACAACTGCACCACAGGCATGCACTGGCACAAACACCACGATGGCAACCACATGTACGAGAATGCTCGCCAAGCGGGTAAAGACCGCATTGAAGTAGCCGTGGCTCTAGGGGCCCCCCCGCATGTCATTTATTCCGCCACCGCTCCCCTACCCAAGGGCTTGAATGAACTCTTTTTTGCAGGCTTTTTACACAATAAACCTGTCGAGATGGTGAAGTGTAAAACCGTGGATATTGAGGTGCCTGCCCACAGCGAAATTATCTTGGAAGGCTACGTTCTGCTCGATGAACGCCGTTGGGAAGGCCCCTTTGGCGATCACACAGGCTACTACAGCCTAGCCGATGATTTCCCCGTGTTTCACATCACCGCCATGACTCATCGTAAAAACCCTGTGTATCAAACCACCATCGTGGGCAAGCCCCCGCAAGAAGATTGCTACCTTGGCAAGGCTACAGAACGCTTCTTTCTGCCCCTCCTGAAAGTCTTTCTACCTGATATTTATGATATGAACCTCCCGTGGGAAGGGGTCTTTCATAACTGCGTCATTATCAGTATCAAAAAACGCTACCCCGGCCATGCTCGCAAGGTGATGAGTGCGATGTGGGGCTTTGGCCAGCTGATGTTTAGCAAATATGTGATTGTCGTGGATGATCATGTCGATGTGCAAGATGTGGCTACCGTGGCGTGGCACGTGTTTAACAACACCGATCCCAAACGAGATATGATGTTTGCCGAAGGCCCCATGGATATTTTAGATCATGCCACCCCCCACTGGGCGTATGGAAGCAAGGTAGGCATTGATGCCACCAAAAAGTGGGATACCGAAGGCTTTACCCGTGATTGGCCAGATGAGTTACACATGAGCGAAACAATCACGCAACAGGTAGATGATCGCTGGAAAGAGTTGTTCGGTTATGAGTGGCAACAAGTGGCCAAACACTTAGGCGGGGTACGTTAAGCCATGATGGATGAGGTGTTGTCGCCCGCAATGGTGGGGCTTCTACCACGGCCCGCTTGGTTAAGCTCTCTTTTGGCAACAGCAAATGTTCCTGAAGGAGCGGTACTGGGGCAAGTATGGCGACAACACACCCACTTCTTCTACGTTCGGGTGGCCGATGCGGATACCGATGCCTTGATTGAAACCCAAGCCAAGGCCAACATCAAAAAAGAAGGCCAACGCATTTATGTGGGCGATTGGGTGTGGATGGATCAGTGGGATACGGCCAACGCCACGGGGCGGATTGTGCAGGTGCTTCCCCGCCAACAACTGCTGGAAAAAACCCGTGTCGCTAACGTGGGCGGCTGTTTAGTCGTCGCCCCACTCCAACAGCCAGAACTGGAGCTTGCCCATGTGCAACGCCTGTTGGTGTTGGCACGCCTCAGTGGTTTGCAACCCACCGTGGTATTCACCAAGGCCGATTTAGCCACGCCTGAAGCACTCAATCACTTAGAAACTACCCGCCAAGCCTTGCAGGCGTTCGCAGGGGTAGAAAGCATCGTACTGGGGCTACACACCCCCGAGGCCACCTTACAAGCGTGGGCGGATGCGTGGCAAGCCCAACACCCCTTGTGGGTGTTGGCAGGGGTGAGTGGGGCGGGCAAATCGACGCTCATCAATCGGCTGAACCCCAGCGTCAAACTTAAAACCGCCGAGGTCTCCGCCAAGCTAGAACGGGGCAGGCATACCACCCGCCATTCGGAACTCATTCGCATTCGCCAGCAGTTGTTTTTAGCCGATTGCCCAGGCTTTAGCCAGTTGCAGTTACCTGCTATTGAACCGCAAGCTATCTTACCCGCCTTCCCTGAACTGATGACCTTGACGGCAGGCTGTGGCTTAGGCTTGGCCTGTACCCATTTACACGAACCCGATTGTGCCGTTAAACCCGCCCTAATGGAAGCATCCCCCCACACGGCATGGTTGCAACTCACCTACGAGGTCTATCTCGAACTCCGCCAACAGTTGGAAGAAGCGTGGCAGATTCTTAAACAGCGGTCGCAAAAAACCACCGATGCCGAAGGTAGTACCAAGCAGTTGGCAGGGGGCAAGGGCGAACAAGCCAAGAGTGTCATTCGCCTGAATGCCCGCCACCGTGAACGCAACCGCAAAACCGAGAAGCAACGCCTCCGCACCCACCTCCCCACAGAAGAGGAGGATGACTAAGCCCATTCGGGCTCGCAATGAAAGCCGTTCGGCTTGTACGATGAGGGGTTGAACGTTGGTTTCGTAAAACAGCAAGGGGCGTTCGCCCTTGCAATGAAGCACTGAAAGCTGGCTTCGTAAAACGGCGAGTCGATACTGCATTTCTGTGGATGTTTATCGTAGGGGCGGATTGTATAGTCAAACAGGCTGAGGTTGAGATAACCCCAGAAGTGGGGTATCTAGGGGCGAAGCCCCTAGAATAATTCAGGGGGGAGAGTTGTAGAGAGGGAGGAACGGCCTCTCTACGTTGCCCAACGGGCAACTTACCACCAAGCTGAGACGTTTCAACTATAAAATACTCTACAACACAAACCGCCCTTGAACGATACGGTTCAAGGGCGGTTGTAGTTAAATACTAAAAACTAAAAGCCTACAAAGTGGCTTGGCCAGGCTTCCAGTTCACAGGGCAGTTGGCACCCGTTTGGAAGGCTTGCACGGTACGCAAAATCTCTTCAACGTTACGACCCACAGAAAGATCGTTAATCAACACAGAACGCAAGGCTCCTTGAGGATCAATAATGAACACACCACGGTAGCTCAAGCCTTTTTCTTCGTTCAGCACGCCAAAATCACGGCTAATGCGGTGCGATAAATCCGATACCAAGGGGAAGGAGAGCTTGCCTAAATCGCCTTCACACCAGGCTTTGTGGCTGTAAACGCTATCCACAGAAGCACCGAGTACTTGCACGTTAGCGGCTTCAAACTCGGTAAGCATGGCTTCAAACCCACGAATTTCAGTAGGGCAAACAAAGGTAAAATCAAGAGGATAGAAGAACAACACCACCCATTTACCAGCGTTGGTGTAATCGCTGAGGGTCACGTTGGTAATTTCGCCATTTACATAGGCTTGGGCGGTAAAATCGGGGGCTTTTTGGCCAATTTGTGCAACCATCATGAGGTGGATCACTCCTTTTTATCAGGCTATTAAACAATGTATAGTAACTTCTACAAAAGGGGTGTTTGTCATTACGAACGTATGTGAAGCAATCTCCAAAGCCAGTAGCAACAAGGGGGATTGCCACGCTACGCTCGCAATGACGGAGTGTTTTTAACTTTTGCAGAGATTTCTATAGAATAACACGGTACAATCATTCCTTAGTAAGTGTACCCTAGAGGGGGATGAAAACTCAAGTGTTTTTTGAGGTTTATCACATTAAGCCTTTATTAAGCTCGCTTCACTACGCTATAACAAGCCTATTCGGGCGTGCGATGAAGGGTTGAACGCTGGTTGCGTAAAACAGCAAGTGACTATTGCGTTCCTGTGGAGCTTTAACTGGTGTAGGGGCGATTCATGAATCGCCCCTACATCCCTCACCCCAGCCCTCTCCCTTAGGGAGAGGGGGTAGAAATACACTATCGAATGGGTGTTGCTCTCCATCTTTTAAACGAACTTTAGAGCCTTACGGTACTAAAGCACACAAACAGTTGTTACAGTAATGAATAACAGTCTCATTTCAACAATCGCTGATTGTCAATAGGATTGCGGTAGTGCCGTCTTGTAGTATTTGTAACAGATTGTAACAGATACGAAGACGACTCTTTAGTGGCATCAAACAGGGGACGATACCCTCTTTGGTTGTAAGGGGTTTGTAAAACCACTTTCCATTTAGTTTGTTTATTTATTTGTTTGTTTGCTGTTCGTAGTTAATCCTAATTATGAACCGTTGTAGTTACTACACTGGGAGACACACTGTACATGAAAATGCACACCACTGCTCAAGGTTTTACGTTATCAGAATTGCTCGTATCGTTAGCCGTTCTCGGCTTAATTGCGGCGTTCGCTGTACCTAAAGTATTGAATGCCGTCGGCAATAGCAGTACCTTAGCCATTGCCAAAGAAACCGTTTCTACCATTACCACCGCTTACGATGGGGTTAAGGCCGATAGCACCGTGGCCAGTGTGCCTTCCAGCACACAGGCATGGCGATTGATTAACAAGCTGAACTATGTTCGTACAGCAACGGCACGTACGGGTACTAACACTCTTACCCAAGGTGATTTAGGAACTACAGCTTGCGCGATTCCTACAGCGAATTCAGGCACGGCAACCCCATGTCAAATTCTAATGCACAACGGTGCGGTGTTGGGTATTGATTTGATCGATAGTTTCAACGATAACTCTGGAGCCGTTGGCCCAAGTGCTGGTAACCGCGGTAAAATGATGTTTACGGTAGACCCTGATGGGGCAGGCGATATGGAACCCGCTGTTTTTGCCCTTGGCTTTGATGGTCGTTTAATGGCTGGTTCCAATGCTGTTAGTATTGCTTCATCTGGCGTTTATGGCTACGGTACTCCACAGTCGCCTGGGTCGATTATCGAC
>JBJTUB010000303.1:0-1159 GCA_046080465.1 Vampirovibrionales bacterium
CGATGAACGGTGGGAACCCCACGCCAAACAGCAACAAACCCACGTTGCCCAGTGGGCAAGTGACGCTGGCGTCAACTTTTACGTACACAACACCAGTGTGTTGCAACACCCCGCTCAACGTAAAAACAAGCAGGGCAACCCGTTTCAAGTGTTTACGCCGTTTTGGAAGCATAGCTTGCCCTTATTGCACGAGGAAGCCACGGCTCCTATTTCTCCCCCAGCCAGCTTGCCTCGTTTGAATGAGCTAACCACCTTGACCGAGGTGTTGCAGGCATTACAGGCGTTGCCTTGTGCCGTACCACTCGAAGCCTTGGGCTTACGCCCACGCTTGCCGTGGTACCCCTCCCTCATGAGCCATTGGCAAGCAGGCGAAGCAGGAGCCGAAGCCTTGCTAAAACAGTTTTTAGCCCACGCCGTGTATGGCTATAAAGAGGATAGAAACGTGCCGAGTGTGGCAGGTACCTCGAAGCTATCGCCCTATTTGCAGGTGGGGGCCATTAGCCCGTGGCGGGTGTTTCACGCCGTACACACCGCCTTTGCCGAACGAGGCTTGCACGATTCCGCCACACACTATATTAGCGAACTGGGTTGGCGAGAGTTTTCTCACCATTTGCTAGAACACTTCCCTCACACGCCTACGCACCCCCTACGCCCAGAGTTTAGTCAGTTTCCGTGGGAAGAGAACCCCGAGGTGCTGGAACGCTGGCAGTCAGGGCAAACAGGCGTGCCGATTGTCGATGCAGGCATGCGAGAACTTTACGCCACGGGCTGGATGCACAATCGCACCCGCATGATTGTAGCAAGCTATTTAGTCAAAAACCTACAACAGCACTGGCTAGCGGGTGCAAGGTGGTTTTGGGATACCCTGATTGATGCGGATTTAGCCCAAAATACCCAAGGCTGGCAGTGGACGGCGGGTTGTGGTGCCGATGCAGCCCCTTACTTCCGAATTTTTAACCCCGTGTTGCAAGGGCAGAAGTTTGATAGTGCAGGCCACTACGTCAAGCACTGGGTGCCTGAACTTGCTAACCTCAATGCCAAAGATGTGCATACCCCGTGGGAGGTAAAACCCGCCCTGTTGCGGATGGATGGTGTGACTCTAGGCGACACCTACCCCACCCCCTTGGTGGATTTAAATGAGTCTCGTCAGCGTGCCTTG
>JBJTUB010000304.1:0-2836 GCA_046080465.1 Vampirovibrionales bacterium
AAGGCAAAAGCATGAAAGAGTGTGAATTGGCGTGTGTTTGATTCATAGAGTGTGATTTCTTTGGCCTGAATTGCGTAGCTCTGAAGGCCAAAGTGGGGTCAAGGGGCAACGCCCCTTGCACGCAGGGGGATCGCCAAGGGGAACTCTCGTGCAAGAATCCCCGCTTGGCACCCGCCAGCTAGAGGCGAAATCACTAAAGAGACTCGAACGGGTGGGTTGAAACCCGCACCCTACAAAGAGCTAACCGTTTCTTTTTGGGGGATTGCCACGCTTCGCTCGCAATGACATAGGGGACTTAGGTTTTCATGCTTTTGTTCTAACCTCCAGCTAGCAATTTTTAAACCGTGGCGGTGTTTATTATAAAGTAGTATTAGTTAACGATTCAAACCAAGGTGTGGTGTATGATGATGATGACTCATATCGAAAAAACCTATAACATGTTTGGCTCGGCTTTTGGGTCGCCTAGTTCGGCAAAGCCTCCTATCAGCAAAGAAAGCAACACGCCCGACACTTACTCAACCACGCCAACGGCGAGGCCTCTCAGCCCCAGAAGCGAGACGAAGGCTCAAAAAACAACCGCCCCCCTCCCAGAGGTTTCTGCAAACCCAATTACCCAGTTTGCCAACCAGCTAAATCCACAAAGTGCCATCGGTCTGAATAATCCTCCCTACGTGTTCGACCCCCAAGATGCAGAAGCAGGTACTAAGTTTTTAGCCAGCCAAGGGTTTCAAACGCAGTTACAAATCGATCAAAAACGCATGGATAAAGCGTTGCTTGAGGGCGTACGACAGCAGCAACTTACCTCAGAACAATACGTTGCTACGCGACTGTATGGACCAGCCACTAACTTCAGCACCCCTGTTGGACTCAATCACTTATTCACAACTTAAGAAAACACATAGACCCCCCACTACATTCTATTTAAAGTAAGGGGGTCTTTTGTTGTCTAGAAGACTCTGCAAAAGGGTTTTTCGAGGCTTCTAAGTTCCTCGTTTTGTGTCGTCTTTCAGACGACTTTGAGAGGCCGGGGCGTTCGCCCCCACAATGAGGAGGGACAATCTCAATGCTTACGCAAGATCCTCATTGTGAAAAACCTCTCAAAGGCTCCCCCCTACAGTATTTATAGGGGCGAAGCCCCTATAGACCCGTTTTCTCAAAGAGGTTTACGCAACCAGTTTTTAACTCTTCATTGTACGCCCGAATGGGCTTTTGCAGAGCTTTCTATAGTTGTGCTTACCAATCAAAAGCATTTGCTTGCGGAAAAGCCCCCACATTTCCGCCTGAAAGAATACCGACAACCAACCGATGCTCGTTAGGCATTAGCTCTATTTGATTCAAGGCAAAGTAGGCCGTCGCACCACTGGGGCCTTCCACCCTATCGCCTAAATCATCCAAGACGTGCTTCATACCCCAAGCCATATGATCATCATTCATTTTTAGCCGAGTAATATCAAGCATGTCAAAAATATATCGATTTCCCTCGGCCACTTCTTTCACTCGTACGGCATCGCCATAGGTGGTGGCCATATCCGTTAGGCGTAAGCCCACAAACTTGAGTTCCACTCGCTGAAACAAGGCATCCCACGCAGCCGCCATGCGTAAGGCTGTGGCCGTACCTGCCAACAGCCCCCCACCCCCAATCGGCGAAATAATCACAATTTCCTCAATACAGGGGTTGGCCTCCAAAATGGGGCGTAATTGCCGAAACAACTCTAGGCCAATGGTACCTTGGCCGGCCACCACAAAGGGGTTACTGTAGGGGTCTAGGTAGTAGCCCCCGCCTTGGCTTTGTTGTTGCACCGCCCATCGGCGAGCTTCGTCAAAGGTATCGCCTTTAAATAATACGCTGGCATCCACGCCACAACTACGAGCCGTATCAATACGGTAGTTAATTTTTTCAAGCTTGGTTTTACTGGTGTTGGTGGGTACCACAATGCGTACCCGCTTGGGTTGCAACAGTTCGGCGGCACGCAAAATACCTTGGGCATGGTTGCCCGTAGAAACAGCAATAAAATCGCTCATGTGGCTGGCATCCATGGCGTGCTTCATGCCGCAGTAAGCCCCCCGAGCCTTGTAGGCCTTAATGGCCGTTTGATCTTCACGCTTATAGTACAAGTTGTGCGTGTGCTTGGAGGCATCCAAGCGGGTGACGGCGTGGTGGGCATCGTTTGCAATGAGCTTGGGCGTTAAGGCAAGGTGTTCATGCACGGAAGCCACCATACGGTCGGCTTCAAGAATAGAGACGTAGAGGTGAAGCAGGGCAATGTAGGTTTCAGGCGACAGGCCTTCATTCATGCCTAGAAGACGAATCCGCCCGAGACTATCCATCATTGGCAGGCTAACCCCGCCCATGCTGGCCTTGGGAAAAAGCCATTGCTGAATCTGCGGTTGATAACAGCCACTCGCCATGGCAGCACTAGCAGGAGTCGTTGGAGGCGTAACAAAGGGGGGCGGAGTCAGGGTGGAGGGCGGTGTGGATGTCATGGTGGAGGGTTATTTCTAGTGAGACTTGAGTTTGGGTAAGCAACGCAAGACAAGAACAGGATAGTAGCATAAACACCCCCATTGCTCAAGGCGATGCTATCACTAATTACTTTATATATTAGGTGCTGTTTGCAAATAAATGACTGTAACTATAAATACCGTAAATACCGCTTATGGAACTCAACCAAAAACTTGATTAGACTCATGTATCAATGGGGTTTATAGGGGCGTTAGCCCCCGTTAATAAACCTAGGGGGGAGCGTTGTAAAGAGGTTTTTCACAATGAGGATCTTGCGTAAGAATTGAGATTGTCCCTCCTCACTGCGGGGGCGAACGCCCCGGCCTCTCTACG
>JBJTUB010000305.1:0-7549 GCA_046080465.1 Vampirovibrionales bacterium
CCATGTCTTGGCTCCTAGTCCTTTGGGGGTACTACGAGTATATTTACAAGGGCAGTTTTTACATTGCCAACGTTGTACATCTTTAACAAATCCAGCTTTTGATTTTTCGCTACTTCCACATTTAGGGCAGTTCATATAGCACACACTTCTCTTTTTAAACAAAAGAAAAGTATACCATCTAATTAGTTAAATGTCTCAAATAATCTAGGGGGGAGAGTTGTAGAGAGGGAGGAACGGCCTCTCTACGTTGCCCAACGGGCAACACAAAGCAACAAACGCAGGAAGTCGCTATTTAATCTGCGAAATGGTATTAGTTCATTGCCAAAAAGATGTGAAAGCTGGCTCCTTCCCCTAGCTGACTTTCAACCTCAATGTGGCCTTGATGTTTTTCAATAATTTTATAGCACAATGCCAAGCCTAAGCCTGTACCCACGCCACGCCCTTTGGTGGTAAACCCAGGGTCGAACAATTTTTCAAGATGCTCGGGGGCGATGCCCTTGCCATTATCGGCAATGCTAATGCGTAGTTCCCCCGCCTCTGTTGCCGTGGTGTGAATGTGAATCACCGCAGGGTGCTGATGCTCTAGGGCATGGCTGGCATTGACAATCATATTCATAAACACCTGATTCAATAACCCAGGGAAGCAACGCAACGGAGGCAAACGTCGATCGTAATGACGCTGAATATCAATGTGCTTGGGCAACACGGAACGCAAGAGTAAGAGCGTTGAATCTAGCCCCTCGTGGATATCCACGGTTTTAAGCTCGTTTTCATCGAGTCGGCTAAAGTTGCGTAAGTTTTTGACGGTTTCCATAATTCGCTCGCCCGCCATCTGGTTGACGCTCAATAGGTTTCGCCCTAGCGTGACGAGTTCGCTTGTTCGTTCAGGTTGGGTTTCAATTCTATCAAACACGGTTTTTAAGGTTTGCTGATTGGAGAGCATACTGCCCAAGGGCGTATTCACATCGTGGGCAATGCCTGCCGTAAACTGACCAATGACGGCCATTTTTTCGTGTTGTACCAACTGTACTTGAGCCGTTTGCAGCTCGGCCAAGGTGGTGGCCAGAGTTTGGTTTTTCTGTTGTAAATCGTGAATCAGGCGGGCTTGCGTGAGGGCAATACTAAAGTGTTCGGCAATGCCTTCCAACAAGGCTTGATCTTCCTTGACCCAGTGGCGGGGGCGTTCGGTATCGAAACAACAAAGCAAGCCTAGCACCCCTTGCCTACTTTGTAACGGCACGGTGGCCATCGCTTGCACATGAAACGGAGTCAATACAGAATGCTGCACCCCTTTTTGATACTGCGAATGACACTGCCAACCTGCCCCTCGAAACTTGAGGGTTTCCATCAGTAGGGCATGATAAAACGTGGCAAAGGTAACGTGTTGTACAAAGGCATCCTGCTTGGTATGCTGGTAGTTGTAATGATAGGTATGCACCTGCTGGGGGTCGACCTCTGGTGGAGGAAAGAAGGGAGCTAGCAACGTTTCGGTGTGTGAGGGGTCACCATGGGGGCTAGTTTCTAACGGCGAAGGAAGCATCTGTAAAGCGATTGGCTCGCTAAACAACACCAGCCCCACCCGTTGTACGCCAAACAGTTGAGCTAGTTCTTGACAGGTGGTGTTTACCAGTTGGGCTTCCTCTAAACTTTCACGCAATTTAATATTCAACTGTGCCAAGGCGTACTGTTTAGTAATCAAGCGTTGACCTTCACTTAACAGGCGGAGCTGATCCAGTTGTAAGGCCAACAAGGGAGCCACGTGTTTAGCGAGTTCTTGAGAGAGTGCTTCAAATGGTTGAGGGCGAGGCTGCAAGGGTTGGCAACGGCTGAGCGTCCAGACGCCTAAGAGTTCTTGCTTGCAGTATAGTGGCAGAATAAGATGCACCCCCGCCAACGTTGGCAAACACACCGAGGCTGGCAAGGCCTCGGTGCGAGCGTGAATCACGCCTTCAACCGCATCCCTGGGGGTGGCTTCTGGGGGAAGCGTGTTGGTAGCATCGGCTTTAAAATGGGGGTGAAACGGCCACGCTTGCTCGAACAACGGCAGATTCAATGTTTGAAGCAGGGGGTCGGCATCGTGATGACGGTTAAAATCGTTTTCAATTTGGGCAAACCCATCGTCTTCGTAGCAAATCCGCCGAATACTGGCCTGCTTGGTGCTATCCAGCAGAACGAGTTGCATGTGGGTTGCATTTAACGCTGGCAACAGCAGTTCGCCTAGGGCATCAAACACATCTTCAGGCAACACCGAACGATGACACGCATTCAACAGCTGAGCGAGCAATGTGTGGTTGTGGTTATCCACGGTGCTAGAGGGAGCGGGGGGGAAGGTATCTGCTAGAGGGGGAACCTCTAGGCTTTCCTCGGTTTCAAGGGGTAGGGGTAGGTGGGAGGCATCGGTCATGGTAAGGTTATTCAATCTTGGAACAAGGGTATTATAGTTAAATCCTTTTTTTTCACACAGTCTTATATTCTTTCGTTCACCAAACTCAAGTGGGGGGCAAAGGGGGCGTTAGCCCCCGTTAATAACTCTAGGGGGGAGAGTTTGAGAGGGAGGAACGGCCTCTCAAGATTGCCCGTAGGGCAATGTGAAACGAGAAACTTAGGAATGTACGGAAAGACAGTATTTTTATTATAAAGGTCATCTTAAATTAAGTATAGCACGAGCAATTTAAAAACTAAACCCTTTTTCACAAAAACTCCTCTTTGTAAATCCATCTTTAGATGGAGGTATGCCTCCCCCTCCATACGTCAAACTAAAGTATAGTAGCATCTATCTTATCTCTCATTACTCACACTCGCTTACCCATGCTTTTCTTTCAGGGTTACTATCAATAAGGATGACCTCATGAACGCCGCCAACCCTTACACCAAGCAGTACATGAACCAATCCATTGAAACCGCCAGCCGTGAACAGCTATTGATTATGCTGTACGATGGAGCCATTAAGTTTTTAAAAATTGCCCGTAAGGCCATGGCCGAGGGGAATCGCGAACTTGCCAATACGCATTTTATTAAAACCCAAGCCATTATTACAGAGTTTATGTCTACCTTAGATGTGGCGATTGGGGGAGATACGGCTCGAGGTTTGTTTGATTTATATGAATACTTATACTATCAGTTGGTGCAAGCCAACATGCGACAAGATGACAGTTTGGCCGCCGAAGTGCAAGAACATTTAGTTGATTTGCGTCGTACGTGGGCGGAAGCCATCCGAGTGGCGAGTAAGGAAAAACAAGCCAATGGAAGCCTTAGCGGTGCAGGTATGCAAGCTTAATCCCCTCACCAATATTGAGGCTCATGCGTTACAAGCCTTGGCACGTGTTGTGCAAACAAGTGACCGCTTGTTAGAGGCGATGGCCACCGTGGCTCCCTTGGCGTTGCCTGAACGCCTAGCCACCGCTGAGAGTGATGCCGAACAGCTAGATGCCCTATTGGCGGCTTGCCAACAGGCGTGGTTGCATCGGGGCGAGGCGTTGGTGCAACTACAACAGGCGTGGCCGTTACTACCCGCCCAGCCTTTATCCCCCAGCTTAGAAGCAGCAAAGCAGACCTTGCTAACTGTAGATAAACAGGTGCATACGGCATGGCAAGCCTACCAACGCACATTGAAAGATACTTTAGCACGTTTGGCCAAGCAACAACAGCTTCGTCAACGTTATGAAGGGGTGAGTGATGTGGCACTGCTTACGCAGGATGCCTTGAGTCATCGTATTGAAACTTCGGCATAATTTAGTTTTGCGTTCTAACGAGCAAAGCGAATCTGCTGACTCGCCACACGACTGGCCGTGAGTCCACGTTTTAAATGCTGACAACTGGTACACTGCCCACAATGCAGTTCGCCATGGCCGTAACAGCTCCAAATATGCTCAAAGGGTACGCCCAAGGCCACGCCCAGTTCGACGATGGCCGTTTTACTAAGTGGCCCCGTGGGTACCAAAATCTGCACCCCTGTTTGAGTCGATAACCGCAGGGTAGAGTTTACCCACTGCCAGTATTGTTCGCTATTATCGCTAAAGGCATGGGCTTCATCGGCATTCGCACCAAAGCTAACGTACTTGGCTCCACGAGCTTCGGCATAGCTGGCCGCCATGTTGAGCAACACCCCGTTACGGTTAGGCACCCAAACATTGGCCAAACTTTGTTGTTGCTGCGTGGTGGCCGTTGCTTGCATTCCCTTAGGTAAGAGGGTGGCGAGCCAAGGTAGCTCGATAGTCTCTAGGGGGACACTGGCCGATTCACACAAGGCTTGTACGGCCTGATGTTCTTTAACCCACGCTTGTTGGCCATAGTTCATGTTTAAGGCGAGTTCAATCTCAACACCCAAGGCTTGTAGGGCGTATAAGCACACCGCAGAATCTACCCCGCCAGAGAGTAAGACCACGGCCTTCCCCGTTAATTGCAATAAATGGGGCGGTATTAAGCGACGAACGGTTTGGCGTTGATCCTCATTGAGGTGTTGCCAACGGCTAGAAAACGGCGACATCATGATGCAGAGACTCCTTTCGGCTCAATGATAGGCTTAGCCACCGTCACACTCCATTGCTGGGTCATGCCAGTGCGGGTGGCACTCAAGGCACGGGCGGCAGCTTGCAACTCCAAGGAAAGAAGAGCCTCTGCCGCTTCGGGGCTAAGTGTATCTTGGCGTTCTAAACGTTCTAGTTGATGAATCAGTTTATCAACGGCACGCAAGTTGACCTTGCTAACCTGCCGTAACACGCCCTGTTCTTCGGCACGAGCTAAAACTTCAGGATGATCGTACTCATACTGCCGTTTCAAGCTGGCTGTCATCACCTCTCCTGTCGAGGCCTTAACGGGGGTGCCACCTTCCATAAAATAGAGCTTGAAAATATCTTTCAAATCGCCCATTTCCGATTGCAAGGTTTGGGCGGCTTTTTGCAACCGCAAATAGCGTTCTAGTAAATACGGTACATTGGGCAACTGGCTATACTTCCACTGGTTTTTTTGCAAGTACAAGGCACGTAACTTCGGATACACTCGGCCTAGATTTTCGGCATCATCCAAGGCTCGGTGGGAAACAAAAGATTCGTAGCCAAAGCGTGCCAACAACGAGCTAAGGCTATGGGAGTCTTCTTCAGGGAAGACGCTTTTAAATAGTTCCAGCGAGCAAATGCGTGGGTTTAAAAACCGCTTGCCTAGATACTTTTTATACGCTTCGGTTAAAAAACTGTAATCAAACACCACGTTGTGTGCCACATAGGGGCAATCGCCTGCAAAGGCTTCAAATTGGGCAATGGCCTCGGCAACCGTGGGAGCTTCTTCCACCATCTCAGGTGAAATGTTATGCACTTTTTGAGACGAAGGCCGAATAGGCACATCGGGGCGAACCAACAGGCTAAAGCGTGCCACAGGCGTATGGGTCGCATCAAACCGAATGGCTCCTATTTCAAGGAGTGATTCCGTTTTATGATCCAACCCCGTGGTTTCGGTGTCGAGTATCACATAGTCGCCCTCGTGAGCCACAGAGGCGGGGTCGAACTGCCACTGTTCGGCGGTTTGTAGTAGCTCTAGCTGTTGAGAGCGGGGCTGGGACCGAGGTTTCTTTTCGATGGTCCATGCCTCTAGGGCTGTCTCTTCGGTGGCTTCTGTGTGTGACATCAACGGTGCTGCTTCTGAGGAGAGGGAGGCATTACAAAGCGTAGAGGGTGGTTGAGATAAAGGCATAGTAGGGGAACACATTCTTTAGTGGCTTGAGTGAAAAGAGTCATCGGCTAGATGGAGGAGGGGGGGGGAAGAGGCTGACGAATACGTTGTTGGTAGGCTTCAAAGGCTTGTATCACATCGGCGATGGATTCTGTCACCAGCCAGCGTTCGCCGTGGCTTAGGTGAAGCACGGTATCGGGGGTGGCTTCTAGCCGTAGAATGTGGTGAGGATTAAACCACTGCACGTTACCGTTTAACAACGTTAGTTTGATCATGATCAGCCCTCTCGTAACTCTTTTTTTTATTAAACATAAAAGACGATACAATCTCAAATCGGATGCGAGCCGTTTGATGTGGTATCGTCTTTTAAATAAGCGGGTTCGTATTCGTAGTGAACACTGATTATCCTTGGCGTTGTTTGTGCTTAGGGTTTTCGCAAATGATGGCGACACGACCGTTACGACGAATCACTTTGCACTTATCGCACATGGCTTTAACAGAAGTACGTACTTTCATGGGAAATCAGACTTTCTTTTTTTATTGAGTCAATCACAATCACCCAAATAAGGATAAATTGGGATTGAACACAGAGAAGAGATGAAGCAACACTCGGCAAGCGTTCCACAAGCACTACCAAACATGTTGCTTTTATAAAACAAAGCTAGTTTAGCATGGTAACAACTAGTAAAATATTAATTGTTCATCCATAATTCATTTTATTAAACCTAAAACATAATCAAAATTCAAGTGAGAAACGAAAAAAAATCTTGAAAAACTAATGTTTTTGCTGTGTTAAATTATCGGTAGCTATCGCCTTGGAAGCATACGTATTGTTCGCTATGGGTGTACTAGCATAAGGCTTCCAGCCTTGTTGTGTGAGTGCCTTATGCACATCCTCAGCAGAAATACGGCTGACAGGTACACCCCGTTCAATAGCCAGTTGGGTGCGTAGCCCTAACATTTCGCTTAGGTAAGAAAGGTTCTGTTGAATTCTAAACGCTCCATCAGCTCCGGGGGTTGTACCAATGGATTGGCTCACGCCTAATAAATTATTAACTTCTTGATGAACTCCTTGGTCGGTACTGAGTTGTAAGGTTGGCTTTATAACCTTGTAGTCAGGCTCTGCCGTACTCATTCCTTTCATTACATCTGTTGGATATTGGCCTCGGTAATCATTGGCATAATTAAAACTAGCAAAAGTAATCGGAGTTATTTGGGAATTAAACGTATCTTGATAAGTGATATCGTGTGATGTCGCAAATTGTCGGCCAAAATCACGAATATAGAGTTCTTTGGGGAGTGTGGTTACTACCGAAGAGTTTGTTTTTTGAGATAGATAGTCACCAAATAACTGTATAAGCTGCTGCATTTCGCGAGGAGCTTGCTTGGTTTCTCGGAGTGTATCTATCTCACTTAAGCTACTGGGTATCCAAGCAAAGCCATTGAAGTTTAAACCCACTTGGTTGTTATTGGGTTGCGAAAGGTTAAATGCTCCTACTAAAGTTCTAGCCCCATCGGTATTTCCCAATTGTAATGTCGTTGCCTGTTGAGGGTGATGCTCGTACATCCAGCGTATAAAATCGGTACCAATGGCAGAGCCTACCAAACCAGAGTTGCGACTACTTTCAAGTGGAGCAGAGGTATCTTGGGGTAAATCTTTAAGAAAGGCTCGTACTTCTGTGGGAACGTTCAAACCTTTAAAGGATACCCCCTGACGGCGAATCGTTTGATCCAGCGTATCTAACTGGGTGTAGTCGATTTTTACTGTAGGTATGGGGCTAATGGCTAAAGCCCCCGCATTATTGGTTGCAGTTTTTAGCGCCGATCCTAGTACATCCAATGTTGGTAAGGTACCGTAGTTCCAAGTTTGTACTTTGTTAAACAC
>JBJTUB010000306.1:0-10079 GCA_046080465.1 Vampirovibrionales bacterium
TTCATTTTCACAGAGTCAATACTAAAGCTATTTAGTTAATAATCTCTAAACAATTTCCTAACAATCCAACCATTGCTCAATACACAAACAAGTTAAAACAAAAACAGGAAACGTATAGAACAACCGTCTTAGCAACAACTCAAGACATGCGTAACTGGCGAGATTCTATTAGAATCCAACGAGAGCAAGCACTCCAACAAAAGTGATCTCTACTGAATCAACAATAACTCCAAGGCCAGCTGACTCGTCTGTTGGCCTGTTTTAATCGCAATGTGTGCCTCTAATAACGCATCGTGCAGGTGTTGTAAGCGTGGTAAAGAACACCCCGCCAAGGGTTGAATCTCGTTTTTATTGATGCCCCACGCCTTTTTCCCCTGATCTTTCTCGCTCAGTTTCGGGAAGCGTTCTTTGGCAATGCTTTCGGCACTGGCTCCGCTGGCCAAGCGTGCTTTCAGGTGTAGGGCTTTTTTAAGCTCGCTGCCCATCAGGGCTATCATGCGTAGGGGATCGTCTTTTAGTAGGCGTTGTTGCAGGGTTTGCCAATGGTTGGCCGTTAGGGGCGTGGGCTGTAGCCATGCCCGCACCAAATCAAAATCACTGGTGGGCAGCTGTACATATTGCCGAATGTGGCTCGCCGTCAAGCCTTGCCCGCCTAAAAAGGTGTGTAGGCGTTGGCATTCCGTCATTAGGGGGTAGAGGTCATGCCCCAAGGCCTCGCACAGTAGCTCTGCGGCATCGTTGGCCAACCGAATCCCTTGGTGCTGACATTCCTCGCACAAACGCTGGGCGGCCCCTTTGGTATCGTACCACAGGGGGGGAATAAACTCTTCATGTGTCAAGTTGGGTAAGGCCAACAGTTGCTTGGTGGTTTTTAGCTTTTTATCTAGCTTACTGAGTACCAGAATCACGTTTTTCTGCTCAGTTGTTGCTTCCCAATCGCTCAACAACCGTTGAATCAACGCTTCCTCCTGCTTGCCTTCCGCAGGCGAGGCCAACCCTTCAGGGTCATGCACTTCCAACACGGGCAAGCTACCAAAGCTAAAGCCTACAGACATCAAGGCCTCATGGAACAACGCCAATCGTGGAGCATCCAACCGCCGATACCCCAGTTCGCCCAGTTGCGTATCCGCCCACTGGTGGCGTAGCTGTTTTAATCGACGTTGCAGGCCGTAGGTTTCCGTGCCACTCAGCAACACAATCGCCATCAAGGGAAGCCTTCTCTAAAACATCAGTTTAAACAATACAAATCGCCCTTTTAGCCGTTCGCTAAACAGACGCAAGTTAGTGATGGTGCTTTGCGATTCACGCAGTAGGGTTTTAATATCGCTGTTGCCGCTCTGTTCGCTGGCTTCTACCTCGGCTAATAAACCGTTGACTTTGGTAAAGGTTTGGTTTAACTCCGTGAGGGTTGTATCCAGTTTTTGAGTCAGCTGTTCGTTTTCTAACTTTTGGGTGGCCACAGTGGTTAGCTTATTTAACTGATGCGTGGTTTGTTCGGCCTCGCTAATTAAACGATTCAAAGCGGGATCGGCCAATAACTGGTTCAAACGTTCGGTACCTGTCTTTAAGTTTGTGAGCGACTCCCGCAAATCCCGATTCAATGTCGGGTCTTTTAACAACGAATCCGTGTGTTGAATCAAGCTAGTGAGCGAGCCTGTTAGTTGCTCCGTGTGATGCACCAAGGCTTCAATATCGCCATCCACATGTTTCAGCAAGGTGTTAGTAGTACCTACTAGGGTATGCACTTGCTTAGAAAGGGTTTTAACGTTGCCTAGCAGGGCTTGAATATCGGCAATGGTTTCATCATCCATCAGAGCCACCATTTTATCGTTCATCAGCTTGAAGCTCTCGGCACTGGCAATCTGAATCTCTAAAAAATCTTTGAGACGAATGGGCTTCACCACCGTAAACGGACTACTCGTCACCGCCTGAACTTTAGGTGGATGCCACGTGGTGTCGGTACTCGTGACCCACAACGCCGAATCGTGAAAACTGTAGGCAGGAAATTCGGGCAACAACACCCCCGCCCGTTTCAAACGAAACGTCAGCTTCAGGGGTTGCACGTGGCGTTGCTTTACAAAAGCGTTAGGTGCCAGCTTAGGCAAGGGCGTTTGTTCGGCCAAGGTGGCCACTTCCACCCAGCCTTGTTGGGTTTTCAACCGCACAGGGATGCGATTTACAGGCTCGTTAAGGGGAGCGGGCAGGCTCACTACGGCCTCATTGAGTTCGGGGGGGGTGAGTTCCAGCAGTTTTTCGCTAATCAACCCCGATTGTTCTACGCTAATTTGCGTTGCAGGGGGCAGGGAAACATCGGGCGTGGTGATACGAAACTTCACTGCCACCACATAGCGTTGTTGCTCTTTGCTGTAGGCAGGTGCCACGGCTTCCACAAAGCCAATACGAATCCCTATCAGTTGTACGGGGGCTCCTTTTTTAAGGCCGTCAATATCTTCCATCTGTACGCTGTAGCTTTGGCCACCTTGTAAATCACGGCCTTTCATCCACAAAAAGACCCCCATTAACACCACACAGGCCAGCACAATAAAAAATCCTACTTGCACGGTAGGCGGGGCAGGGCGATACAGCGAAGGTTTACCTTGTGACGAGGGGCGTTGAGGCGATGGCGAAGTAAGCATCATCATATCGAATGTACCGCCCGTACTTTGCAGGTGGCCAAACGGATATCTTTCCACTCATCGCTCAGGGCATTCATGCTGGCTTTAGCCAAGGTTTTAATTTGTTCTGCACTTAGGCCGAGTGTACTGCTCAAGCCTGCGGCCTCTACGGGGGCACCTTCGCCATCAATGTTTAGCCCCGTATGAATTAAAATCGAGGTAGGCGATACGGTACAGATAGACACCGAGAGCTTTTTAGTTTGTTGCACAAACAGATCGTCGCCACGGCGTTCTACCAAGTGGCCATCGAGTAAATCGTTGAGTTTATGTTGCAAAATACTGGTGTACAGGCGTTGTAATAACACCCCTTCTCGCAACGAGGCTCCAAACACTTCTACAATAAAGTGCAGCATGTGTTGGGAATGAATATGGTCATCGTTCAGCACATCTTCTAAATCGACCATTTTCTCTAAGTTCACCGTGCAAGGGCCGTGAAAGGCCACAATAGTATCGCCTAAAATACCAAAGTTTTTGTAAATCCAGTGATTCGCCAAGGCATCGCCTGTGTAGGGCAGGGTGTCATCTACCCAATGGGTTTGTAGAGCCATACAAGTAACTCCTTCTTAATCAAGAATCATTCCAAACTTGCGTTCATATTTTTCCAGTTTAACACGAGCGTGTTAGGCTTACAACTGCCACCGCAAAAAACAAAAAGAGATTATTAGGGGGCTGTTTGCAAATAAATTACTGTAACTATAGAAGACTCTGCAAAAGGGTTTGTCGAGGCTTCTAAGTCCCTCGTTTTGTGTCGTCTTTCAGACGACTTTGAGAGGCCATTCCTCCCTCTCAAAGTCTCCCCCCCCTACAGTATTTATAGGGGCTTCGCCCCTATAAACCCCATTGATACATGACTGAAATCACGTTTTTGGTTGAGTTTTATAAGTGGTATCTATAGTTACAGTAATTTATTTGCAAACAGCCCCTAGAGTAGTTCTCAATAAAAAAGCACCTACCTTACTGAAGTTATACATTTTTTATTTTCAAACAGCTCCTAAATAAAAAGTTACGGAAATAAATAATCAAACAAGGCCGTATGCGTCCCTGTCGCTGGATAGAGACGGCCTGGTTGGGCTTGATTGACTTCGGGTTGAACGTTTTTAATCACGTAGACTGCCAGCTGATCTCCCCCTACACCAGAACGATTCGGAGGAGCCTCCGCATTGGCATCGATAATAAACGTATCTATTTCTGTATTGCTGGTATCTAGCCCTGCGATAGTAACACCGTTTTTAAGAATCACCGCATTTCCATTGAGTGCAACTCCCTCTCCTAGGCTTGGTGACAGGGCGGTTCCGTTTGGATATTGAATAGTAACAACAGTGCTTCCTCCTTGAACAGCAGTATTCCAACAAGTGGTGAGGGGGAGGGTTAAGGTAGGACACGAACGCATGACATCTAAGTTTCGCATCACTATATTAAAACTATTTTGCTGCCCTACTTGTGTTTCTTTTAGAAACGCATTTTCCAAAGCCATCACCGTTGAACGTAACAAGCTCTCGCTAGTGCCTTTATCCCCCACAATAGTGAAAACGTTAGGTAAAGCAATCGCCGCAATCAAACCAATAACAACGAGGGAAATAAGCAATTCAGTCAGGGTAAACGCACGAGAGTGTTGTTGCATTTGTTTCCACTTTCCAAAACAAAAAAAAGGGTGTAAACGTTTAAGCTTGAGTTCAAGCAGCTTTGGAGTCTTTTCTTTTTAATATCGACCTGGTACCGCTAAAACCACAGGTGATTGTTACACTGCTTGTTACATTAAGGCTATAGAAGCCGTTTTATAACAACCCCACCACTCTGTAAATAAAGTAGGCGTAAAAGCCACCACCCAGCATCAACACCCAAGGTGTCCATGTTTTAGGCACCAGGTAGGCCAACCCCATGCACACCAACGCAGAAGCAGCCGTCAGTACCACATTCACAGGTGCCAAGCCCTCTAAGTGCCAAGGGGTAAACGCCACCCCCACCGCGGCGGGAATACAACTTTGAAACACCATTGCCCCCGTCAAGTTACCGATAGCCAAGGTGTCTTTTTTGGCCAGTAGCCACGTAACACTGTTAAACTTTTCGGGTAGCTCGGTAGCAATCGGGATAATCACCAAACTGAGCAACAAGGCAGGCAAGCCCAACACATGAGAGAGATGCTCAATTTCATGCACAAAAAAATGAGCCAACACCACAATGCCCAACAAGCCCAAACCTGTTTGTACGTAAATTAACGTGTTACTAGGATTCGGGTTTTTAGGAGCCAACAGTAAGGGATCTAAATGACCATTGGCATTAACATCGCCTTCATCTTCGCTAGGGGCGGGGGGGGCATCAGTGGAGAGGGTGCGATACGCATACAGAGCGTAAATGGCCACCAAGGCTAAGGCAATCCCATATTTTAGCTCTTGCTGATAGGGGCAATTTGGCAAAAAGGCCGCCCCGATGGCTAAGCCGTAGGCAAGCAAAAAGGTAAGGGCATCACGATTAAACTGCCCTTCATCAACAGGCATCACCAACGAGCGTCTTTTAAAGAGCCACGCCAGCACCACCGTCGCACCACTGATAAAAAAGGCCAAGGTTCCCAGCATAAACGGTGCCCCAAGAATCGCACCGATGCCAATTTCATGACTCGCTGCCACATTGCCAGAAACAAGCCCGCCCACAATGGCTACAATCGGCACAATGGTTTCGGGCAAGGCAGTCCCCACCGCCGCCAGTACACTCCCCACGGCTCCTTGGCTCAACGATAGGCGATGCCCCAGCCATTCAATGGCGTTGGTAAACACCGAACAAACCCAGACAATACCCACAAGCAGGGCTAAAATTAACGCAATATCTATCCACATATCAAATTCAACTTTCTCGCTTGTTTGTCTCTATAAACCTTCTTTAGCATACCACAAAAAACAAAACAACCCCTAGTCGTTGCTCAACAACTTGGGCAACGGATACAATAGCTCGTGCAACAGATTCCAATGCTCCTGTGGCACCCAGAGCCGCCCCTTCACTTCATCTAACTGCAGGTAGCCATCAGCCAACCACGGCTTTAGCCACGCAAACAAGGCCGTGTTTTGTGCCTGATTCAGTTGACGTTGTAGATCAAACAGATTCACCCCATAGCGGGTACGCAGAGCAAAAATCAGCACGTTTTCTAAACGTTCAGCCGAACTCACGGTAAAGCGTTTTTCAACCAACGGATTTTTAAGGTAAGTGGTTAAATCTGCCTGATTTTCGTAACGAACGCCATCGATAAACCCGTGTGCCGAAGGGCCAAAAGCCCACCAGCTTGCTTGTCGCCAGTAGGCCATGTTATGCCTACTTTCCCAGCCAATTTTAGCGTAATTACTCACCTCGTATCGCCGAAACTGATGCTCTAACGCCCACGCTAACGTGATGCGTTCTAGTTCTTGCTCGGTGGCTTCATCGGGCAGGGGGTAGGGGTTTGAAGGGTGTTGCACCAACCGTGCAAGGGGGGTTCCTTCTTCCACTTGCAAGCCGTAAATAGAAACGTGCTTCAGATTCCAGCGGCTTAGTGTCGTTAAGGTGTGTTGCCATGTTTCAGGGGTTTGTAGGGGCGTGTTCACCATCAAGTCTATACCCACATTCATGGCACCTGCCACGTAAAAATCTTCAATACAGCGTTGTACATCCGTTAGCCTATGTTGACGACTCAGCTTTTGCAGTTCGGTATTATTCAAACTTTGTACACCTAAACTAAACCGATTGATACCCGCTATCATGTAGTCTTCAATAGGGCTGACAATTTGTGCAGGGTTGCATTCCATGGTTATTTCGGCATCAAGAGCCAAAGGCGTGTAGCGTTGTAGCGTATTTAGAATCTGCTGAATCTGCGAACCAGTTAATAAAGAAGGTGTCCCACCCCCTAAATATAAGGTTTGAATGGGGGTGAGATCGTCTCGACCATCCCAGCGGTATTCAATTTCTTGGCACAAGGCAGAGACAAAAGCCTCTATACCGCCGTATTTGGCGAGTTCCACATAAAAATCGCAATAAATACAGCGTGATTGACAAAAGGGGATATGGATATAAACGTGCATTTACCACTCTTTAAAAACAATAATTAATAACTACTTCATTTACACTGATTGTATCACAAACTACTTTCAAATACGATGTTAGCCAACTCCTACCCAGGGCAAAAGCATGAAAGCCTAAACCCTCTGTCATTGCGAGCAAAGCGTGGCAATCTTCTGCACAGAAGCGACTATAGAAGACTCTGCGAAAGGGTTTTTCGAGGTCTCTACGCTCATCGTTTCGCATTGCCCTACGGGCAATATTGAGAGGCCGTTCCTCCCTCTCAAACTCTCCCCCCCTTCAGTATTTATAGGGGCTTCGCCCCTATAGACCCGTTTTCTCAAAGAGGTTTACGCAACCAGCGTTCAACCCTTCATTGCACGCCCGAATGGGCTTTTGCAGAGGTTTCTATACCGCTTCTATTCATACGAGAGCGAATGCTCCCCCCTTGACCCCCATGTTGGCCTTCAGAGCTACGCAATTCAGGCTAAAAAATCACAGTCTACCGATTAAACACACACTTACTTTAGGCTTTCATGTTTTGTCCTGAAACAGAAAATAGAAAGAGGTTATACCAATTCTCACATTGAATAGCGTAAGAACTGCTTTCTTTGTTGGGGGGCAATGGGGGCGTTAGCCCCCGTTAATAAACCTAGGGGGGAGCGTTGTAGAGAGGTTTTTTACAATGAGGATCTTGCGTAAGAATTGAGATTGTTCCTTCTCACTGTGGGGGCGAACGCCCCGGCCTCTCTACGTCACCGCAGGTGACACAAGGCGACAAGCGTAGGGAGTCGTTATTTAAGTTTTTAATTGGTATTACTTGTATTTTGAATCTGTTTTGCATACGCTAGTATCTAAGTTTAACTACTCTTTAATCTAGTGTTGTAGAAAGTCGTGTTCATGGTTTCTCAAGGCTTTACTACGTCTTTTATGCTTTTTACAATCCTTCTTTTGAGGTACACTTTAATAAGAGTTTTTCATAAAAGTTTTTGTCAGTTTGTATAGTTGATACGAAAGTTTTACCGTCCCATGTCTTTTTTTCCAACAATGGCATCACCCGAACGCCGTCAACAGCTGTTAAACGATATTAGTCATCTTAAACAAGAGCATCGTGCCGTGGTTCTCGCTCATGTGTACGAACGTTTAGAAGTGCAAGACGTTGCCGACTACACAGGCGACTCTCTCGGGTTAAGCCAAGAGGCAGCCGCCACCGAAGCCAACACCATTGTGTTTTGTGGCGTGCATTTTATGGCCGAAACCGCCAAATTGCTGAGTCCTGAAAAGACCGTTTACTTAGCCAACCCAAACGCCGGTTGCCCCATGGCCGATATGATTACCGCCGAACAATTGCGGGCGTTTAAAGCCCGTCATCCTGGCGTGCCTGTGGTAGGCTATGTTAATACCAGTGCCGATGTAAAAGCCGAATGCGATATTTGTTGCACCAGTGCCAACGCCGTGGCCGTGGTAACGCACCTTACCGAAAACACGGGGCAGCAACGCATTTTGTTTGTTCCTGATAAGCACTTGGGGCATTATGTACAACAACAGCTCCCTCACATCGAGGTGATTTGTTGGGATGGTTTTTGCCCAACGCACATGCGAATGGATGTGGCTAGTTTGGATAAACTGATGCTGGCACACCCCAACGCTCGGGTGTTGGTGCATCCTGAATGTGATGAATCGCTGAAAGAAAAAGCTCACTATATTGGTAGCACCACGGGTATTCTTGCGGAAGCACACCAAAGCACGGCCACCGAATTTATTATTTGCACCGAGGAAGGGGTGGCACAGCGTTTAACCCGCGATTTACCTCATAAAACCTTCTACAGCCCCGACCGTCAACAGGCCCTTTGCCCCAACATGAAAATGACCCGTTTGGAAAATATTAAAAAAGCCCTGACTGGCCACGTCGCTCCTATTGAGATTCCGCAAGAGGTGTTTGTCAAGGCTCGTCAAGCCATTGAACGGATGTTGGCCGTTGGCAGTTCGGGCGTGTTGCCCGCTTCGGCTCGTGAGGCAGGGTCGGCGGCGTGTCGGTGTAGCCAGCCTCTGTTGCCAGTATAGGCTCATTCGGGCGTGCAATAAAGCAACGAGGAACGTTAGAGACCTCGAAAACCCCTTTTACAGAAATTTCTATAGCCTTTTTTCTAGTCGTTAGGATAGTTTGTACCCATGTCTTCTACCGCTCCAGCCACTGTGGCTCCCTTAACATTTCAGCAGATTTTAGCGAACCTCAACCAGTATTGGGCCGAACAAGGGTGCATCATTCAGCAACCCTACGATTTGGAAAAAGGGGCTAGTACCATGAATCCTGCCACGTTTTTACGTGTGCTAGGCCCAGAACCTTGGAACGTGGCGAACATTGATCCCTGTCGTCGTCCTACCGATGGACGCTATGGCCAAAACCCGAACCGCTTGCAACACTACTTTCAGTATCAAGCGATACTCAAGCCCAGCCCTTCCAACATTCAAGATCTCTACCTCAACAGCTTACGAGTCTTGGGCATCAAACCCGAAGAGCATGATATCCGCTTTGTTGAAGACAACTGGGAATCGCCCACGCTAGGGGCGTGGGGTGTTGGTTGGGAAGTGTGGCTGGATGGCATGGAAATTACTCAGTTTACTTATTTTCAGCAAGCAGGTGGTTTAGAAGTCAACCCCTGTGCCGTGGAAATTACCTATGGTACCGAGCGGATTGCGATGTATTTGCAAAATAAAAACAGCGTCTATGAGCTTCAGTGGAACGAGACCCTGACCTACGGCGATATTTATCATCAGAATGAGGTAGAGCAATCGACCTACAATTTTGAGGTAAGTAATGGTGAACGGCTACTGCAATTGTTTGATCTGTACAGTGCCGAGGTGGCCGATTGCCTGACGGCAAAGTTGGTGCTACCCGCCTACGATTATGTTTTAAAATGTTCGCATACGTTTAACCTACTGGATGCCCGTGGCCTGCTGGGACGAGATGAACGAATGGCTCGCATTTTGCATATTCGCCGTATGGCGGAACAGGTGGCTAAATTATACGTTGAACAGCGAGAGACCTTAGGTTATCCGTTGTTATCAAAAGCCTCTTCGCCCGTGCAATAAAGCCGTTCGGCCACGCAATGAAGGCCGTTCGCCCATGCAATGAAGCACCGAACATTGGATGGGCGAACGGATGTTGCGTTCCTGTGGATGTTTAAGTGGCCTACCCTCTCTCAAAGTGTATTGTTTCGTATGATTGCAAAGAGGTTTACGCAACCACCTTGCAACCCTTCATTGCACGCCCGAATGGGCTTTCGCAGAGCTTTCTATAGTTAAAAGTTGGTGCTTGCTTTTATTAATGTTTGTAATATTATATAAACAGTTTAAAGTTACTTAACATTGACTTTATTTAGG
>JBJTUB010000307.1:0-6413 GCA_046080465.1 Vampirovibrionales bacterium
TACTACGAGTATATTTACAAGGGCAGTTTTTACATTGCCAACGTTGTACATCTTTAACAAATCCAGCTTTTGATTTTTCGCTACTTCCACATTTAGGGCAGTTCATATAGCACACACTTCTCTTTCTAAACAAAAGAAAACTATACCATCTAATTAGTTAAATGTCTCAATAAACCTGGGGGGGAGAGTGTGAGAGGGAGGAACGGCCTCTCAAAATTGCCCGTAGGGCAATACAAAACGATGAGCTTAGAAGCCTCGATAAACCCTTTTGCAGAGATTTCTATAGTTACAGTAATTTATTTGCAAACAGCCCCTAGTTGAAAACAGATCCTAGTATTCGTGTTACAAGTACCGAAGGTTTTGTGGTATGATACTCTGTAATTATTATCCTTCGGTTCGGAGGAGAACCCTAGCTAAAAGCTCGCCCTAACCTATAAAAAAACAGCCATTCATCAAGCACATTATAAACAACCCCCAAAAAAGAAAGAGTCTATAGAAGACCGTCTTGCTGTTAACCGTCCATCCACTAGAAGAAAAGTCGTTATCGTTATGGAACTTTCATTTTACAATCTGCAACAATTACTCATAAGCTTAATTGGCTTATTGAAAGGCCTGTTATTTATTCGGCTTATTTTAACATGGGTCCCTAACTTGAATTGGTATCAACAGCCCTTTCGTTTACTAGCCACTCTTATCGATCCTATTCTGCTACCCTTTAGAGCATTGATACCGCCAATTGGTGGGATTGATTTATCGCCCATGGTTCCTTTTTTCTTGCTCGGCCTGATTGAGCAAATGATTCCGAAAGTGTTTACCTTAATTGCTTCCTAAGCCTGTAAAGAAGACTCTGCAAAAGCCCATTCGGGCGTGCAATGAAGTGTTGAACGCTGGTTGCGTAAACCTCTTTGAGAAAACGGGTCTATAGGGGCGAAGCCCCTATAATAATTCAGGGGGGAGAGTGTTGAGAGGGAGGAACGGCCTCTCAACGTTGCCCTTTAGGGCAATTTAAGGCAATAGACTAACACAGTTCGTAAACAACATCTAGTTAACACTTTCACTTTTAGAGGGGTTATAAAAAGCGTCTACAACAGCTGGAGGATAAGCCTGTAGCAAAATGGCAAAGAGGCCGAAGCGGATATCAACGACTTGTGATGGTTGTGGATATTGCCAAAGGAGCCTCCCCCTGCTATGCCTTTCCCGATTCTCCCTTATGTGGCCATCCAAGATGGCCTTAGCCAAAGCACTAAAAGCATGATGGCCGAAATGAAGGCCATGGAAGTACATAGCAAAAACATTGCCCATTTTGGTATTCCTGGGTATCAAGGGCAGAAGACGGTGCGTCGTCGTTTTGTAGAGCATCTGGGTCCAGAAACAGTAGAGAGTGTCACGAATATTAACGTGGGGCGGTTACGCAACACAGGCAACCCGCTGGATATGGCCTTGACAGCAGAGGGTTATTTTCAGGTGCAATCGCCTAAAACGGGCATCACTAATTTAAGCCGTGATGGTCGTGCCAGTATCGATAAAGAAGGCTACTTACGCACGCTGGAAGGTCAGCTATTTTTGGATGTCAACGGTCAAACCCTCCGTTTTGGCACGATACCCCGCAACGCCGATAAAGAAGTGAAAATCGACCCCGATGGTAGTATTTGTCACATTGATTTGAATCGGCGGGCGATAACTCAAAAAATCGGACAGCTCGGTATTGTGAGTGCGAATCAGCAACCCCTTAAAAAGGCTACCGTGGCTCAAGGCTATGTTGAAGAAAGTAACGTGATGTTGGCCGAAGAGTTTACGGCCATGATGCCCCTTCGCAGACAATTTGAAGCGAATCGGCAGTTTTTTCTCATTCAATCCGATGGCTTGAGTCGGTTGATTCAAGAACTTGGCAGAGCCCAGTAAGCATTAAATTAAGAGGCAGGATCCCCCCTTATGAGTATTCAAAACATTATTGCCCAAGCAACCCAGCACGGCCAACTGCACATGAACTCTTTAGATAAAATCGCCAAAAACGTGGCCAACTACCGCACCATGGGCTACAAGGCAGAACGCTTTGATTTGGTGCTTCAGGCAGGCGATAAGTTGGAAGGGGTCACACGGCGAGATACCACCCCTGGTATTGCCACCATGACTCAAAACGAGTTTGATGTTGCCATTGAACCCGCAGGCATGTACTTTATGGTCACGACCCCCACAGGGCAGACGGCTTACACCCGAGACGGCCAGTTTAAACGCAATCAAGAAGGCTATTTAATTACCAACAACGGCGATTTAGTGGCTCCTGGTATTAAAATCCCCCCTAACTTTGGCCGAGTGTTAATTTACCCCAACGGCGAGGTCAAGATTCAGCCTAAAAAAGAAGGCCCTAAAGAGCGGGTGGGTCAGTTGGCTATTGTGGGGTTTAATAACCCCGATCAGTTAGAACCGATAGGGGGCAACAAGCTGGTACCCACCGCAGGCAGTGGCGATCCCTTTAAGGTGGCTAGCACGGAGGTAAGGTTGGCTCAAGGCAAGGTGGAATCCTCCAACGTTGATTTGTTCGAACAGATTGATAACGTAATGAAGATGAACGCAGGCGTACTTTCTAACTTTAGGGTCATTAAGTTTAGCGATGATATTTTTCGTCAGGCAGTGAACTTGCGTCAGTAAGTTAGGTAATAGGTTGAAACGGTTTTCGCTTCTTGCTAAGTTTATCGCTTTTTGTTGCCCTTTGGGCAACGTAGAGAGGCCGGGGCGTTCGCCCCCACAATGAGGAGGAACAATCTTTTTTTCTTACGCAAGATCCTTATTGTGAAAAACCTCTCAAGCTCTCCCCCCTAGGTTTTTAACGGGGGCTAACGCCCCCGTTTCCCCTAAGTTACAAGATCTTAGTGACTCTAATATTTAAAAATGCTAGACACTCAATAATAGTTCTTATAAATACACAAAAGGATGTCGATACATGATGCAGTTGATGGGGTTAAACTTAAACGATTCGTTAGGGCAACTTTCCAACACCTTGGGGGGCTTAACGATGGTACAAAAAATAGTGGCCAACAACATTGCCAACGCCAACACCCCAGGTTATACGGCGCAAAAAGCCGATTTTGCTAGCGTGATGGGCTTGGCGAGTCATCCTATGGAAACCTCGCTTTCGGTACGCATGGGGAATCAAACCCTGCAGAAGTTAATGGTGGAAGGAAGTCCCACGGGGCAGAAAGTCAATTTGCAAGAGGAAATGGTGACCATGCAAAAGAATCTACTGTTTTTTAGTATCGCCACTCGGCGGTTAGCCACCACCATTACCAACCTGAAGGCATCGGGCAACATCGGCCGATAACTAAGATTGTGTGGAAGGCACACCTTACAAGCTAAGAAAACGCATAAACATTTCTACGCCTTAATGTTACCTTTAAAGTCCCTGTCTGTTTATAATCGTGATTTTTGTTTACGTTTTAATGAGACGTATAATGATTGGTATGAGGCTTTGTTTTAATCATGATGTTACCCACCCAAGCAAGCAACCTAACCCCGATACAAGGAACCCCTATGTTTGTAGAAACCACCGAGATTCCCTCTAACTTGTACAAGCCCACCCAACCCTTTGAGGCCACCGTGCTAGAAAACACCCGCATTTCAGGGCCTGATTCTGCCAATGATGTGCATCATGTGGTGTTTAGCCTCGCAGGGGGCAACCTTTGGTACTTGGATGGCCAAAGCCTTGGCGTGCTTCCCCCTGGCGAAGACCCAACCACAGGCAAGAAGCACAAGTTGCGTTTGTATTCCATTGCCTCGCCCAGTGGGGGTGATGATGGCGTGAGCCAAACCGTCTCGTTATGCGTGAAGCGAGTGTTGTTTGAAAACGAAGCAGGCGAAACCGTCAAAGGGGTTTGCTCGAACTACATTGGGGATTTAAAACCTGGTGACAAGGTACAGGTGACAGGCCCCGTCGGTAAAAGCTTTTTGCTTCCTACTCAGCCGAACGCTAACCTGATTATGGTGGCCACAGGCACGGGGATTGCTCCGTTTCGTGCGTTTTTAAAAACCCGCTACGAGCGTCGAGCATCTGAAACTGGGCAAACGCATCTGTTTTTTGGGGCTCAGCACAATTGCGATTTTCTATATCAATCGTGGCTGGAAGAGCTAACCGCCGCTCAGCCTAGTTTTCATCTGCATACGGCGTTTAGCCGTGAACAATGCACCGAAACAGGGCAACGGTTGTACGTACAGCACCTCATTCACAAACAGCGTCAATCGTTGTTCACCTTACTGCAACAGCCGAATACTGTGTTTTACATGTGCGGCTTGCGGGGTATGGAAGATGGCGTATTGCAAGCCTTTGAAGCGGCGGCTCAAGAAACGGGCGTGGTGTGGAGCGAACTCTTCGCCCAGCTGAAGGCCGAGCATCGTTGGCATGTAGAGGTTTACTAAGGAAGACTCTATCTAGAACCTCACTACATCATCATCCCATAACCACCGACATCAAAGTAATGAGCCTCTGGATGATGAAACACCAAGGCCGAGGTCGATTGTTCAGGAACCAACATTAACCCCGCACTTAACACCACACCCACGGCTTCGGGTTGTAACAAGGCCATCAGCTTGGTTTGATCTTCAAGGTTGGGGCAAGCAGGATAACCAAAACTGTAGCGACACCCTTGATACGCCGAGGGTTTCATCAGCTCCTTGGGTTGTTTACCCGCTTCTTTAGCGGTAATACCCCATTGCTGACGCACGTCTGCGTGCCATGCTTCGGCCAAGGCTTCGGCCAATTCAACGCTAAAGCCGTGGAAGAAGAAATAATCTCGATAGCGTTGCTGTTGCAACAACTGATGGCTAAACTCGCAGGCTCCACTACCCATGGTGACGAGTTGTAAGGCAATCACGTCTCGCTCGCCCGATTCTGTGGGACGCACATAATCCACCAAGCACAGGTTTTTAGTGCCGCCTCTGGGGAAGTGGAAACTGGTGAGAGTCTCGTCACTTTCAGGCGTGGCGTACAGGTGGAGCGTATCCCCTTCCGCCTGACAACTAAAAAAGCCATAGGTTACTTTAGGCGTTAAAATGCCTTCTAAACTTAGGGCTTGCTCTTTCAAGGCCGTTAGTACAGGAGCCACGGTAGCATCGAGCCACGCTTCATGCTCGGCGGGGCTGGTACTCCCTCGCCGAAATCCCCAATGCCCTGTATACAGCACCCGATCATTCAAAAAGGCAAACACACGCTCTAAAGGCAACGTGGCTTGGCGAACCCCGTAAAATGGCGTGCTAGGCAGGGGTTCGTTTTGCCGAACTTGGCTACGAGGAGCAGGCGGTGTGCTGGCTTCAGCTTCAGGCTGGGCGGGCATCATGGCATCCATGCTCATGGCGGGTGGAGAGGCTGGCGGAAGGGGGTTTGCCGCTTCAGGCGAGCTAATGTCGGTTAAGGCATCAATCACATCAAAGGCCAAACGAGCATGGTAAACCTTACCACGGTAGGCTGGCCGACACTGCTCTTCTACAAAGGCAGGCCACAGGCAAGGCCCCCCCAGCACAACAGGAATGCTAAGATTTAACGCATCCAGTTGTTTTAAATAACTTACCATGGTTTGTGCCGAACTCATTAACAAACCCGACAACACAATGGCCGTGGGTTGATGCTCTTGCACGTTGGCTAGTAGGGTATCAAACGAGACGGAAGGCCCTAGATTGAGTGTGGTATAACCGTGGGATTGCAATAGAATCAGGCTTAGGTTTTTACCGACTTCATGAACATCGCCATCGACGGTGGCCATCACCACGTTGCCTAAATTAAGCGATTGAGGATGAATGCCCGCCAGTTCCCGAAGGCGAGCGACGGATTCGGCGACTTGCAACACATAGGGCAGGGGCATGGCTCCCGCAATAAGCCATTGTCGTGCCTGTTGCAAGGCGGGTACGATAATATCGTTTTGAATGGCCTCAGGGGTGGGCTTTAAGGTACGGGTAGCCAAACACTGAAGCACCTCTAGGGTGTTGCCACTTAATAAGGCCAGCACCAGCGGACGTGCATTATCTGTAACGGCGACAGAGAGTTCGGCATCCTGTACAGGGTAGGGCAAGGTGGGTAGACTAAAGCGTTTGGCTTGAGCCTTGAGTGTTTCTGAACTAAGGGCAGAGGAGGGAATCATGAGTGGTTGACCTTTAATAAAAACGTTTTAAGCAACAATAACGCCAGTTTATTATCCCGAAGACGCAGGCAAAATACAAGCACCCTTGTTGAAGTTTAAGGCTTTTGTAACAATACATCAAGCCCATGCCCGTAATAACCGACTCTTATAGAAAGCTCTGTAAAAGGTTAAATTGCTCTGTTCCTTCTCCCTTAAGTAGAAGGTTAGGATGAGGGAAACGCAGACGAAACCTATTTTGGTGACATCCCTCACCCCAGCCCTCTCCCTAAGGGAGAGGGGGTAACTGGG
>JBJTUB010000308.1:0-5004 GCA_046080465.1 Vampirovibrionales bacterium
CCGTCTCAATGGTACGTTAACCATTATGGGAACCCCCGAACTCATGGAGCTGGCTGACAAAGTCATTCGTGAAAACGATGTAGAGCGTCCTCAAGTCATGATTGAGGTAGCCTTAGTTGAAATGAGTGCCTCTAACAAAAAGGTTTGGGATATCAGTGGCGCAAGCCTTCGTTTTGGCGAGTTCTCGGTGGCAGGGCTAGTGGGTGGTAAAAGTGTTGGTATTAGCTCTGGTAATGGCAGCCCTACAGGGAACAAACTCTCCCCCTTTAACCTAACATTCACCGACGACATTAGTAAGGGTAAAATATTAGCCAATCCCACGATTATCGCTCTCGATGGTATGAACTCGACGGTCTCCATTCAAGACCAACTTGTATACTTCACCCAGCAATTGACACCCGCAACGGCCACAAGTCCTGCAATTATTACAGAAACTGTCAACACGCAACCCGTGGGTATCCAGTTGAGTATTACGCCACAGGTAACCAACGATGGCATGGTACACATGCAATTGAACCCTACCATCACTCAGCTCATTCGTATCGAAAGATCACCGTTAGGTGCAGCACAAGCACCCGTTACCACCACACGAACCCTCAACTTCCAACGAGTCCGGGTGCGTGATGGTGAAACCCTTGTGCTAGGTGGCCTCTTACGTGAGGCTATCTCCAATACAGGTAAAAAAATCCCAGGGCTATCAGATCTTCCCATTGTAGGAGCGATGTTCCGTACTTCTAACCAAGATGTGAACGAACGTTCGGAGGTCATTATGTTGGTCACCCCCCACATTCTTCGGGATAAAGATAATTCGCCTTTCTACTTTAACGAGACCACAGGTAAGCCCCTCAATGCTGATAAATATCCGCACGCCCAAGCCACCTACAACGGCATGGTTAATCAACGGACGCTACCTAAGTTGTTAGATACCAGTAGCTTACCAGCATCGGCCAAGCCGATTGCCACCGGTGGTAATGCCACCGTCACCCGTAGTACGTTTGATATGCGAGAATTGCAACGCCCCACAAGCTCGGCTCCCAAGGCAAGTAAAGTCTCCAACAAGGCTTCACGTTCAATGGCAAAAAAATCGGCCAAGCCGATTGCCACCGATGGCAATGCCACCGTTACCCGTAGTACGTTTGATATGCGAGAATTGCAACGCCCCACAAGCTCGGCTCCCAAGGCAAGTAAAGTCTCCAACAAGGCTTCACGTTCAATGGCAAAAAAACCTGACACGTACTTTAATTAATATAGTGGAATGACTATCTTTCCGTACATTCCTAAGTTCCTCGTTTTGCATTGCCCTACGGGCAATCTTGAGAGGCCGAGGCGTTCGCCCCCACAGTGAGAAGGGAGCATCTCAATTCTTACGCAAGATCCTCATTGTGAAAAACCTCTCAAACGCTCCCCCCTAGGTTTATTAACGGGGGCTAACGCCCCCGTTACCCCCCACTTGAGTTTGGTGAACGAAAGAATATAAAAGTGTTCGGGAAAATAAGGATTTAACTATACAAGATAGATTCCTTAGGTAGTACTGGCTCGTTTGTTTATGATTTTAATATGGGTTTATGTTTATACACCTTAGTTTTTTAGGAGTTAACGATTGTGGAATCCACCTTGTCGTTCAAAGGCAATACTCTACGCGACAAATTAGCCCAGTACTTGTTGAGAAACAACATGGTTACAGAGCTGGATTTAAACACAGCGTTAGAGTCTGCTAGTAACCAAGCGCATCCGCTAGAAAATGTGCTTATTGCACAACACAAAATAACTGAGGCTCAATTAGCTGATTTTCTCGCTCTCACTTACAATACCAAAGTAGTTGAACCCTCTAAAACGAAATATGATGTTCAATTACTGGATATTCTTCCCGATGAGTTTATTGAGGAAAAGCGAACCATCCCCGTCTTTAATAGCAACGGGCGTCTTATTGTGGCCATGGTAGACCCTGGCAACCGCAGTATTATCAGTGAAATTATCTTGCTTACGGGCATACGTCCGCAGGTTTTAGCCATTACCGACCTTGAATTTTGGCGCTGGTGGCAAACCATTACCTCGCAATTAACGATGCGAGCCAGAGGCAACAAACGTAAGCAAGACGAGTTACTGTACGCCTTAGATAAGGCAAAAAGCGAACAACGTAGCAATGCTCAAAGTGGTACGATTAACCTTGAGGCAATGCAGCAACAAAAAAAGGAAGAGATGAACGATCCTTCCAATGCGTTGTCGGTATTTGTTACCAACCTGCTTGTACAAGGGATTGAACAGGGTGTCAGCGATATTCACATTGAACCTCGTGAAGCTCGTTACGTGGTGCGTTTCCGCTCGGATGGTATCTTGAAGGCTATTTTAGAAATTCCACAAGCCATGGAAAGTAGTGTTATCACCCGTTTAAAAGTTATGGCGAGCATGGATATTTCCGATCACCGTCGCCCACAAGATGGCCGTATGAGTATCAAGTGGAAGGAAGTAGATTATAACATTCGTGTCAACAGCTTACCCGTAACAGATGGGCGTGAAAAGATTGTTATGCGTATTTTACGTCCTGCCAAAAGCATTGTAAGTTTTGAACAACTGGGCTTTACTCAGGCCAATATTGACCGTTTAGAAGTCATGTACAAAGCCCCTTATGGTATTGTACTCGTCTGTGGGCCAACGGGTTCGGGTAAATCTACTACCTTGTACACAGTACTCAATACCATTAACAACGAGATGATTAACATTTCCACGGTAGAAGACCCCGTTGAGTTGAAGCTGGAAGGGTTGAACCAATCGCAGGTGAATGCCAAAGCTGATTTTACCTTTGCTCGTTCTATGCGAGCCCTCTTGCGTCAAGATCCTGACGTGATCATGGTAGGAGAAATCCGAGATTATGAAACTCTCGAGGCGGGTATTCACGCTGCATTGACGGGTCACTTAGTGTTTAGTACCATTCACGCCAACTCTTCCGCCACAACCATTACCCGTATGTTAGAAATGGGGGCCTCGGCCAGCCTTATTTCAGCAGCCTTGAACGGTGTCATTGCCCAGCGGTTGGTGCGTCAACTTTGCCCGCATTGCAAAGAGCCTTACCATGCCAACGAAGTCGAGAAGCTCATGCTCATGACTCCCGAAGGCCTCCATGAAGACGACCTCGTTGTATACAAAGCCAAAGGATGCGACCACTGCAAGGGTAGTGGCTACTTAGGCCGTGTTGGCTTATATGAGATTATGAGCGTTAGTCGTGAGATTCGTCAGCTTATTGCTGCCCAAGCCAACGATTTAGATATTGAAGATGCCGCCGTACAAGAGGGGATGCAAACGTTGGAAATGTCTGCCAAAGAAAAAATTACCCTCGGCCTCACGGATTTCAAAGAGATTGAGCGTGTGTTAGGGCCTATTTTTAACGCCAATTATCAACATCATTAAAGGTTTGTACATTAGATCCGAGTATAACTTTAGAAGCCTTTGTTTTTAGATCTCCGTATTGGAAAGGTTCTACCCCATGGCAAATTTTCGATATAAAGCACTGAGTGCTTTAAAAATGAAAGAATCAGAAGGCGTCATTACGGCGGCCAACGAATCTGAAGCTCGCCTCAAGCTCCGCGAACTCGATTTAATTACCCTCAATTTAGCCGAGCTAGACAGCAACGGTAAAGTTAAAGGCAAAGAGTCGGCCATTGATAAAATCATTTCTAAGTTCACCTCTAAAATCTCCAGAAAAGATATTATCGCTTTTGCTAGTAACCTTTCTATTATGGTGCGTGGGGGTATTCCCCTTACCGAAGGGTTACTGTATTTCCAAAACTTCTCACGCAACGCAGCGTTTAAAGACCTTGTTAAACAGTTAAGAAAAGATATTTTTGAAGGTCGCTCGTTTAGCGACTCTTTAGTCAACTACCCCCATTACTTTGACGATATTTTTATTAACGTTACGCGTGCTGGTGAAGAATCTGGGGAAATGGATGTCACCATGGACAGAATGGTAGAACTCTATACCCGAGCCGAAAAAATTAAAGGTAAAATCATTTCGGCGGGTATTTACCCCATGATTGTTTTGTTCTTAGTTGGCGTTGTTTTGCTGGTGTGCTTTATTTTTGTATTGCCTAGCTTTGCTGATATTTACAAAAAGATGGGGGTCGAACTGCCCGATATCACCAAGTTTATGATGTTCTGCTCGGATATGTTCCGTAACTGGTGGTTTATCACCTTCCCCGTACTCGGTGCGGCTGGCTATTACTTCTTCCAGTTCATTAAAACTCCTGTTGGTAAGCGAATTGTAGACAACATTAACATTAAGCTTCCTGTTTTAAAAGAAGTCGTTATTTGCTCTAATATTTCATCGTTTATTGCTACGCTGGGGGTTTGTTTTGGGGCGGGTATCCCTATTACCATTGCGTTAAACTACGCCGTTGCCAGTATTAACAACCTGAATATTAAAGAGGCCATGGAAGGGGTAAATGTTCAAGTTAAAACGGGCAGAAGGCTCAGCCATGCCTTGGCCGAAACAGGGCAACTACCCGATTTGGTGATGTTGATTTTGGCCACAGGGGATGAATCGGGTAACTTAGACGAAAGCTTGAAGAGTGCTCAGGAATATCTTGAGAAAGAAGTCAACGCCCGTATTGAAATCTTAATGTCGTTTATGGAACCCTTGCTTTTGCTCTTCCTTGGGGTGGTGGTTGGCTTCGTGGCTCTTTCCATCTACATGCCACTGTTCTCTATGTACGATAACATCGGCAAATAATACCATTTCGCAGATTAAATAGCGTATTCCTACGTTTGTCGCTTTACATTGCCCTACGGGCAATCTTGAGAGGCCGTTCCTCCCTCTCAAACTCTCCCCCCTAAGTTATTCTAGGGGCTTCGCCCCTAGAATCCCCTATTTTTATCAGTAATTCTAGTGATTTTTATCACTTAACAAGCGTTTTTCTAGCTTTAGACGACGTTTTTCAACATAGCTTTTAGTTAACACTCTCAAAATAAAAACCCCCTTCTTACACTAAGAAGAGGGTTTTTATTTGCGCG
>JBJTUB010000309.1:0-10658 GCA_046080465.1 Vampirovibrionales bacterium
TAAAGCCGAAACCTATACAGCCGAGCAGATTTGGAGCGATTTACGTCATTGGATTGCAAGATTTAAACGGCGAGGTAAGGTTGTCTCTCGTTCACTGAAGGATATGGAGCAAGCGATTGCGTTTCATTTTCACAGAGTCAGTACTAAAGCTATTTAGTTAATACTCTCCTTTATTTAACCACAAACACAGCTAGACTTTTAGGGTCTCTTGGCCTATACAGACGTAGGCTATACGAAAAGTTACTTTTTATTTAAAATAAAAAAGAAGGGAACTGCCTCCATGCCTCCATACCTCTAGTGTAGCACAAACACGGCGGGGCTTCACCCTAAGCGAACTACTGATTAGCTTGGCCGTGCTGGGGCTGATTAGTGCATTAACGTTACCGAGTATTTTTAACAGCGTTAGTCAAAGCCAATATAAAGCCAAAATGAACGAAACCATCCAAGTGATGCAAACTATTATGTACCAAGGCTTTATGAATGGCGATTTTCAAACGTTCTCAAACTGGGGGATACAAAATACCAGCGACCCCAGTGTGCAGTATTTTAGTAGTAAACTAGCTGGTGCCACCCATTGCCCTAAGGGTACCACCACCACCCCCTGTACCCACAACTGGAATAACGCTGGCTTTAACCATTCCATGAATAATCATTCTGGGCGGTAGGTACTACCCAATGGGGTAGGGGTATGGCTTCATCCTGGTCATCTCAACTCTTCTTTCATTGGCTGGAGCATCGATGGTAATATGAGTAACGCCACGGTGACAGGAGAATACGTGTCCATACGTTGCAATATTAGTAACACGAACCAAACGTTTGTCACTAACCTACCCGCCAAACCAGGACAATGTACTGCATGGGATGACACTGTACAACCCATCTTCTCGGCCTTGTATCAATAAGCCTTGGGGTTGTTTGCAACAAGTTACACCCTTATCCTAATAGATACGTTATTGTGAGCCGTTGTGCGTAGCCATCCCCCTGCACAGAAACGATCAGGCCAAGGAGATTGCTTCACGTTGTTTGCAATAAGGGAGCAATGGGAGCGAGGCCCATTCGTGCGTGCGATGAAGGGCATTCGCCCTCGCAATGAAGCACCGAACACTGGTTGCGTCAAACAGTGGGTGGATAATGGGTTCCTGCCCCCCTCTCCCTTAGGGAGAGAGCTGGGGTGAGGGAAGCCCTTCGGCTTGTGCGATGAGGGGTTGAGCGTTGGTTGCGTCAGGGCATTCGCCCTCGCAGTGAAGCACCGAACATTGGTTGCGTCAAACGGCGGGTGGATAATGCGTTCCTGTGGATACTTAAAAACTAGGAATAGTTACTCTTTGGCCTGAATTGCGTAGCTCTGAAGGCCAAAGTGGGGTCGAGGGGTAACGCCCCTTGCACGCAGGGGAGAACGCCCAACGTGGGACTCTCGTGGAAGAGTCCCCGCTTGGCACCCACCAGCTAGAGACTTCTTTACTCAACCAGCTCGCACGCCCCCGTTAATAACCCTAGGGCTGAGGGATTCTCAAACTTTCTACAGTATACCCCAAGCACCACAAAAATTGAAAAATTGCCAACAGCCTTTGATTTACTTTATACTAAGTAAAGTCGCTTTATAGAAGGCTCTGCGAAAGATTCAAACGGATGAAATTTCAAGGAAACGAAAACGGCTTAGAGGGCGTGTACACGGAAGTACATAACCGATAAACGGCTTGAGTTGACACAGAAAGTTCGCCGATGGGGGCTTTTGCAGAGGGTTCTATAGCAAGTATGATTGGGGTCTCTTTTACTCGTGCCAACCTTCTCTCCCTCTCCGCCACTCACACCGCCCTGCTTAGGGCAGCTTCACCTTCGCCCCATCCTCCCCGAAGATGCCGAACGCCTCATGCCCATTGAATCCGTCTCCTTTGGCCGATTCCACTGGTCGCCCGATGCCTTCCGTAACGAGCTAGCCAACACCATGGCTCGCTACTGGCTCATGGAAGATCCAAGCACACACATCGTTTGGGGCTACGTGGGATGCTGGGATATTTTAGGCGAAGGCCACATTACCACGGTGGCCGTGCATCCGTTGGCTCGGGGCAAGGGCTGGGGCGATGTTCTAATCAGCCACGCCTTGGCTTATTTGTTCCAGCAACAAGTACAAAGTATCACGCTCGAGGTACGCATCACCAACCTGTCGGCACAAAGCCTGTACTATAAATATGGCTTCAGCCAAGTAGGCAAACGCCCCCGCTACTATCAAGATACGCAAGAAGATGCCCTGCTATTAACGTTCCTACCCGATGAAGAAGGAAAAAAGAGCCTGTTTGAGCAACGGTGTTACATGGCTTGGCAGCGTAACCAACACCACTGGCCCAGCCAACACCATGTTCTGTTTGAATAAAAAGGTCGCCCCCACCCTATGAACACTGATTTCTCTCCCGACGATGCTCCCCACGAGCAACACCACGAATCTACCGAAACCGTGGTTGCCACAGAGGCTCCCTCTCCTGTGGTTGAGCTTCCCACGCTTGAAGAAGCCTCTTCCTCTTCTACCACGGCCACCGCTGCCGAAACAGCTCCCTTGCTAAACCAGAAGCCCGCCTCTAAGATGGCCTTTTTACCACGGCAAAGCCGCACAAAAAGCTCCTTCTCCTTCCAGCCCTTGATAAACGATGACACCGCTAACCCCTCTCTAAACACGCCTCCCTCCCCGTGGCTAGAAGGGGCTTTTGTTCGCTTAGGGCGGTGGGTCAACCAACAGTATCGCTACTGGCAACTACAAGGCCTTGGGGTCTCTACCCCTCCTAAACTAGGATGGTTTAGCCTACCTACCCTAGCCGTGTGTATTACGGTGTTGGCCTATGCCCAAGGGCAACATGTCACCCTCGCTAATTGGATGCTACCTCTACTGCCTCATCTACCGCATGGCTGGCTCCCCCCGCAAGAATCGACCATCTCCATTGGCCTCTTGTTCCCTCTGCTTAGTTTAACCGCCTGCGTGGTAGGGGTTCGGCTCATGCTTCTAGCGGTGGCGGTGTTAGTGCTACTCACCCTGTGCGGGGTGAATGTTCTGCTCCTAGGTAAGCCGTGGCTTACATGGCGTACCTACGAACCTATCGTACTGCTAGGCATAATGCTGGCCACCTGTTGGATGAGTCAACACTGGCAACAACAGCTCCCCAAGCTTGGTACCCGTAGCCTAAAACTAACCAGTACAGCGTTTAGCCTCGCCTTACAAGGGGTAGGGTTGATGGGGTTTGCCCTCTTGCTAGGCGGTGCGTGGCAACTCGTCACGCAACAGCTTAGCTGGGTATGGTTTAAACAATTTTGCTTATACAACGTGGTTGTTTTATACCCTTGGTTGATTGCCATGGCCACCGTGTCGCTCCTGCTAGCCCGCCCGTTACGATTCATCCTCTTTCGCTGGTGGTACTAGCCTTTGATGATACACGGAGCCTCACCCACGGCGTGGGATAAAGAACCCCACCCTTCTTGGATTCAAGAAGGCACCGTGTGGGCGTGTAAACAGCACCCTGCCCACGGCGGGGGTAGCAGTATGCCTTGGGTGTGTCCGCCCCCAACGCACGGGGCAGAGGGATCTTTAACGCACTTGCAAAAGCAAGGCTATGTACGATTCCGCTTACCCAACTTGGCCGAATGCTTAATTTTAACCAACAAGCTACTCAAGTTTCGTTTACCCTGCGAGGCATGGCACGCCAGCCTTGCCAGTTGGTTGGCTAAATTGCAAGTCCCCCCTCGCACCTTAGGCATCCATGCGTGGGAAAGTGCCAGTACCTTTAGCTTGCTTTTGTTAAGTAAGCAACTCTTGTTTTTAGCGTGGGCTTCACAATCAGCCCAGCCCCCAGCATGGCAACCCCACCCCAAGGATACCTTGCACTATGTTATCAACAACGTATTACTGCAAGAATGGAACCCAACGCATTGGCTACAAAGCGAATTGCAACGTCTGCAAGAAGCCCCGCTACCCATGGGCATTCATGCCCAACAACTAACCAACGATGTATGGCTCCACCCTAGCACCACGGCAGAGAGAGGTTTTCATGAAGGGTTAAGCACTTGGCTTAGCTTGCAGGGCTTACCTTGGTTACAGCAAGCAGCAGAAGAAGAGGTAAGCACCAACGCCACCCTGACACCACACGCCAACATACTACATCATTGCTTACTGCAAAGTATGCCCCCCCTACGTTGGCTTAGTGATTGGCTTCACCAGTCTCCGCAAACCTTACACACACTCGACCCTAAAGCCATTCAATTACTGAATGAACTTTGGCAGCAGCAACAGCTCAGCAACCGCCCTATTCAACATCTCTGCTTGGTAGAAGGGGAAACCGAATGCCACGTACTCCCCGCCTTGGCTCAAGCCGTGGGGCATCGTTGGCAGCACATTTACTTACACAAAGTAGGGGGCAAACAGGCCATGCCCCCCCAGTTTCAACACTTTCGTCAAGCCTTTCAACATCACATTTTGGTGGTGCTAGATGCCGACGCTCAGCAAGAGGCTCAATGGCTGGCACCGCACTGTACGCACTCATCAACACACCCTAGCACCCTGTTTATACTCCACCAAGGAGCCTTAGAGGATACCTATCCCTTGGCCTTTTTACTGGATTGTGTCAACACAACCAATCACATGCACCCAGTGCTTACGCAAGAAGATGTCGCCTTGTGGGTGCAACAACGCCCCTTATTAATCTCTGCCAGTGCGTATCAACAACTACGGCAGTACGCCCATTTTCTAGGCATTCATCTATTAAAAAAAGAGGCCTTGGCCTTAGCCTACGTTGCTTGGTTGCATCAGTTTCCCACGCAGGCAACCACCAACCCCTTGCAACAAGCACTTAACCTGCTATAGAAGACTCTGCAAAAGCCCATTCGGGCGGTTGAAAGCTAGTTGCGTAAACCCTTTTAGGAAAACGGGTCTATAGGGGCGAAGCCCCTATAAATACTCTAGGGGGGAGCCTTTGAGAGGTTTTTCACAATGAGGATCTTGCGTAAGAATTGAGATGGTTCCTCCTCACTGTGGGGGCGAACGCCCCGGCCTCTCAAGATTGCCCGTAGGGCAATGCGAAACGAGGAACTTAGGACTGTACGGAAAGATAGTCATTCCACTATAAACCATTTGTAACAAATTAAGCCAATCATTGTTACAGTTGTAGCCAAACGAGAAACAAAGCCTTATGATGGTAAATGTCCTACTTGGTACGTTTGATATATGTTACTTTTTTATGAGTGGTGTATAGCGTCTGTTTCTTCGTTATTGTTGTTCTATGTAATCCTCTGCCAAAGACTGTTTAAGTCTTAAGCTGGTTTAAGTTTGATAATCAACAATAATACTGTTTTATAATGATTAGGGTAACCCAAGGCAACAACCATTAAAATTGTGTCGTTTGGCAAGTTATAGGTAGTCTGTTTGCCTGTTTACTTTTAATTACTTGTTATAGAAGGATGAATTTGCTTTATGATGAACACTGTCGGATTAAGTCAGCCGAATGTGACGGTTCGTGCCGCTGCCAACCCAACCAACATTAACGAGTTGGAAGCAAAAGCAAAACAAGCTAAAGAACAACAAGCCAAGCCAATGGTTGCCAATGCGGCTCCTGCAGGTGTTGGTGCAAAGCTTAACATTCAAGGCTAATTCAACCAAGTCGTTTTTTTTGACGGAAGCACGGGTTTTTTATACAAAAACTCGTGCTTTGGTTTATACTAGAAAAGAAGCTCTACAAAAGGGTTTGTCGAGGCTTCTAAGTACCTCGTTTTGTGTCGTCTTTCAGACGACTTTGAGAGGCCGTTCCTCCCTCTCAAACTCTCCCCCCTAGATTTATTAACGGGGGCTAACGCCCCCGTTGCCCCCCGAAAAAGAAACCAGTTTTTACGATATTTAAGCTTAGAGTTGGTATGATACCAATTAAAATCTTAAATAGTGCATTCCCACGTTTGTTGTTTTGTATTGCCCGTTGGGCAATGTAGAGAGGCCGTTCCTCCCTCTCTACAACTCTCCCTCCTAGGTTATTTATAGGGGCTTCGCCCCTATAAACCCCATTTTTTAGATTCTTACGCTTCTAGCGTTCGGTGCTTCATTGCACGCCCGAATGGACTTTTGCAGAGGGTTCTATAAAAAGCTATCTAAAAAGCCCACCTATACCGATGAAAGGCCAGCCTGTATGACACGTGAAGAACTCGAAACCTTGTTAGAAGGCCAAGTACTCAGCGAAGTGTTGGATGTACGAACCCTCACGCTCGATTTACTTAAAAAAGCCGAACTCGAAGATCTCATTCCACTGTTTTACGATCATTTACGCTCCGTCACTCAAGAACAGCTCGAAGGTTATTTCTTCATGAAGCGGGGCTAGTTTAAACCTTTAGTACGGAACCAAGTTCAACAACCCTGTAATACGACTAATTAACAATTTAGGAGATATAGGCTTCGTCAAAATATGCACCACCCCCTGCGTATAGGCTAACGCCTTTAGCTCGGGATAGCTACCGTAGCCAGACAGTAAGCAGCGTTGTGCTAAAGGGCGAAGTGTTGCCGTGTGCTTAAGCAACATATGCCCTGGTAACTCGTAAGCTCCCAACTCTTCATCGCTTACCACCAAGCCAATCGGGTGCTGTTGTAATAGCTTTAACGCCTTGCTTGGTTTTTCCGCAAAGTGGATTTGAATCTGTGCCAGCGTCTGCTGTTCTTCTTGGGCGTAGCTCCAAAATCGCTGAATACTGCTTAAGATTTGTGGATCATCATCCACAAATAAAATATGTTTTTTAGCATCTCGGTTCATGGATTGTTCTTTCTATATAGTAAAACCGTTTTAGGTTGAGGTACGTCCAACATTGGGGTAGCTAGGGGCGAAGCCCCTAGAATAACTCAGGGGGGAGAGTTTGAGAGGGAGGAACGGCCTCTCAAGATTGCCCGTAGGGCAATGCGAAACGAGAGACTTAGAACACTCGACAAACCCTTTTGCAGAGCCTTCTATACATAATCAAAACTCATGGTAAAGGTACTACCCAAAAGCGATACCGATTGAATCTCAAGCCTGCCCCCTGCTTGCTCTTCTACCAACTGACGCACGGTACTTAAGCCTAGGCCATGATACCACTGTTCGGGGCGTTCACTGGGAGGCTTGGTACTAAACGCTTCCTCACAACAACGGGCCAGTACCTCTTCATTCATGCCAATGCCATTATCACTAACGGCAATAACTAGGTTTGTCTCCAAAGCTAAGCAAAGCACCGTTATCTTACCCTGCCATGGCTCTTGAGGCATCGATTGCGTTGATTGTTGAAACCGTTGCTCTAAGGCATCAATGGCATTGTTAAACAGGTTTTGCAAAATACGTTTTAACTCATAGGGCGATAAACTCACAGAAGCCAAAGGGGGCGACGCATCCTCAATCACACACTGCACCTCGTACGCCGTGTAGTGTTGCTGATAGGTATCTATCTCTAGTTGAAGTTGTTCTAACAACTCACTCAGGCTAGAACAAGGGGGGGCTTCGGCAGCAGGGGTTTCCTCTGTAGGTATTGAAAGCGGAAGCGAGGCCTCTGCCAAAGGTAGTGACGAATTAGGGCAAGCCAAGCGTTGATGCGCATGTAATTGGGTGAGCAACCGGCTTAAATGCAGTACCTGATTTTCCAACGTGGGCAGTAACGAAGCAACTTCCTGTAACGAGCCTGCCTCGTTGCTGGTGTGCCTCTCTAAATCCATACAGCTCCACTGTAGCTGTTGTAGGGTATGGAATACATCATGCCAATCGGATTTTAGCAAGGTTGAAGCATCTAAACGCATTTGCAAGGTGTTTCATCTAACAAAAAGGACTCTAACACTCTTATTGTTACAAAAGAATCACCATTGCACAACTCCCGAAAGAGAAGCTCCTCTATTTGGTAGCTCACCCGAAAATAAAAAAGGTTTCAACTATAGGTAGCACAAGATAGCTATTTCGTTATATTTATGCTATTAATATAAGACTCTTTACTGTCAAACCGAGTTCATTCATTGAACGTGTGTGTTTATTCGTATTAAGAATAGGAATGTGTGTTGTGATTGCACCACCTTTAGGCCCGATAATGCCAGCGACACCAGCAGGAATCCCGCCTTACTATGGCGTGAGTCCGTTTTATAACGTCCAAACGATGTTCCCAGGCCTAGGGACTGTTGGAGCCTTTCCGCCACCCATGCTCGGTACGGGCTATGGTATGGGCTACGGTAGCATGCCTCCGTTTACACCCAGTGGAGCCTTTCCCATGATGGTTCCCCCCACCCCAGTGATGCCCCCTCAACCCGTCATACCCCAAGCCCATCAAGGAAATACACACCCACGAAACAAGCATGGCGATTGGTTTCAGCGGTTAAGCCCGTTTAAATCACAATCACGCCCATCCTCATCTGTCCCCCCGTCTTATCCACTCAACAAACCCAAGGAGCCTACTATGATTCATCCAGCGTATCCTCAACCCACCCCCCCAGCCCATGCCACAGCCCCGCCTGTGGTTTCAGCCCCTGGTGGCAGTATCGCCGTCCCAGCCCCACCAAGTACGGGCTTTAACGTCAACGTTATGGCCAGTGGTAACACCATCATTGTCAATAACGGAGCCACAGGAGCCAGCGTCAATGCAGCACCTACGCCTGCTCCTACGCCACCACCCTCTCCTGTCTATCTTCCACCTGCAGGTAGCCCTCAACCGTTTTACCCAAACACGCCCTTGCCTAGTTCGGCACCGCTTGCCTTGCCCCCCGCAGGCAAAGCCCACACCCCCCAAGAGCGTGACTCCGTACGTCAGCTATTAAAAACGGATCCCACAATGGCTCCCCTCGTGGCTCAATTAAAAGATGAAGAGATTGATCAATTATTGAACGATCCGCAAATGGGCCCCATGTTTCAGCAAGCCAGTCGCTTAGCTCCTCCCACCCCCCAAGGAAGCGTCGCCCCTACGCCTCCTTCCTCTACAACTAAACCATCGGCCACACCGCCCTTGGCTCCAGCCAGCTCTAAAGAGATAGCCACCCTACGCAAACTATTGGCCATGGATCCGCAAACCGCCCCCTTGGCAAGCCAACTAAGCGAAAGCGATTTAACGGCCATGCTCGCCGAACCTCAAATTAAACAAGCGGTTCAACAGCTCGGCCCCATGATCGATACCCTCCCAGCTGATACCGGCCAGCTCAATGCACCCTCACCCACCCCGTCCGCTCCCCATGGCAGCAAACATCCCACCAAGACGGAGACTCCCAGCAGCAAACCGACGCTTGATCAAGCCGCCACACAGCTAGCCGACCCCAGTGTGCAGGCCATGGCTCAAGAGCTATCTAAAAGCATCACCCCCGAGCAGGCGAGGCAATTACTTGCGGATCCCAGCGTGCAGGCCTTGTTTCAGCAAGCCAACGCACCCAGCCCTTCTGGCAATACAGATAAGGCACCACCGCCACCACTCTCACCACCTGTTGCCAACTAACGCACCCTCATCCTAGCCCTCCCCTCTCTCTTCCTAAGAGAGAGAGGGCTGTTGGGGGGAGAGAGATAAAGTTCACAAGCCTCAGTACGTAATTTTCTATAGAATAGGTTTCTTCCTTATGCTTCATCCTTCCTCACTTGTGCTAGATCCATCAGCGTCTAGCAAGCCCCATACGATGCCAATCTTGCCAAGGGATGCAGAACCTATCCCTACACAAGACCCGACTTATTCGCAACTGACTGTTCCCCAAGGCGATGGCTTTACGTCCACAACTCTGCCTTCCCTCCCGTTGCCTTTACCAACGAAAGACCCCGTTGCTCCTACTAGCATTCTTTCAAAATTAGCCCCAGTCGTAGGAATCTTAGGAGCCTTGACCGTTACTGGCTTAGGTATCTATTACCGTGAACCCCTCGCTCAAGCCACCAAAACCTTCGTACAGAAGTTTAACCCTCAAAAAGTCTCTGAGACTCTAGCAGAAACAGTACCTACCACAGCCACTAAAAACGAACCCACACTGCCCCGAACGCTAAGCACCCCTATAACTATACCTGATATACCAGAGCCCCCCAAAACACCCGAGCCTGTAACAGTAACACCCCCAACAAACCCAACTACTAAAACGAGTCGTCCCAAGCAACCCGCCTTAACAGGGGTGCTAAACCTACTACTCGCTCCCCTCGTTGGGGTGGTGGCTCTTGTCGCTGGCCTAGTGTATGGACTTAAAGTGGCTGTGGTGGATACGCCAGTTAATTTTTTTAAAAGCGTGCGGGAGTGGTTCACGGATGCGGGGAGTAAAATTACCAAAAAGTTGAAAAATCCTCATAAAGCAAAACCGCCAGCACCAGTGGCACCACCACCGTCGTCAGCGACAGCACCACCGCCAAACCAATTTGCTGAGCTCTTCAGTAAGATCGTCGGTTTCATTGATGGAGCCTTTGATGGTGGTTGGGAGGGTAAATCAACAGCTGAGCGTGCTACATACTGGGCAGATAAGGCCTTGTCCTATTTAGCTTCTCCACAAAAAGAGCTAAAATGTTGGAACAAAGCCATCGAACTCAATCCCAACAACGATTTTTATTACAACAAGCGAGGCAACGTATACTTCGGGTTAAATAAGGATCGAGAAGCCATAAACGATTATACCAAAGCCATCCAACTCAATCCCAAGGATTTCTACTACAACAACCGAGGCCACGTATATATGGAGTTAAGTGAAT
>JBJTUB010000310.1:0-5430 GCA_046080465.1 Vampirovibrionales bacterium
CCCACGCCATACCGAGGGTGACTAAGGCCACGCCTGTTCGTAACAACCATGTAGAGAAGGTGGCCGTGGCATCGCTGGGGGTCGGGGCAGATTCAGAAGTAGCCGTAGGCGTAGGCTTGTATAAAGACGCTACCACGTACGCTGGCTGGGGGGGCGGTGTTGAAGCTGGCAGAGGGGGAGCTTGAGACGATTCAAAGAGTGCTTCCGTCGTAGAAGACGCTGCATTCGCCAACGTGGCACTCGCTTCCTTGGGCGGGGGAGTGGCCTCCGAAGCGAAAGCGGATTCGGTGTCGCTAGGCTTGACAGTCGTAAACTGATAGGCCAAGTTCTTCAGTTGCGTTTCTAAATGCCGTTGACGTTGGTGTCCTTTATGTTGCTCAACGCCCAAGTAGCCCACGGCAAGCACTAATATCACTATCCAAAACTCCACGTTCCTTTTTCCTCCTTGTGAATAGTGTTATTAAACCATACTGTGTTTGAGTTGGCTAACGAGTTCGACTAAGGTGCTGGCATCGCCCATATTGCCCGATTTTAACACCACCCAGCGTTGCGTGGTGGGTTCTTGCAACAAGGCCACATTATCCAACAATCGCCGAACCATACGTAACTGCTGGATACCTAACTGTTGCAACACCACTTGAGCCGTAGCCCCACCACACAACACCAAGGCGTGATGCTGGGGCACGGTGGTGGCACTCATGCTGGCCAAGCCTTGTTCAATACGGCGTGCCACTTGCTTACTGTTAAACCCGTGTTGCTGGCCAAGCTCTAGGGTAAGCTGTTTATCGTGACTTTCCAAGCACGAGGTAATAATGCTCAATTCGGTACTGGGGGGCAAGGCACCCTCACGACTATGGCCTGTCATCAGGGTCGGCTGATACCACATACTGGGTTGGGGGTGCAGTACATGGGTTCGCCACGAACGTTTATTCGCTGTGGCCAGTAACTGTGCCAACTGTTGCTGACTAGTGCTGGTGGTAGAGCCACTAATGACGGTAATAGGAAGGGGGGGGGCTTTTTCTGGGCGAACAATTTTGGCGTTGCTGGTGCTAGCGTCTCCTTGGGGTTCTTGTTGCCACGCATCGGCCAAGGCATGGGCAAACCCTGCCGACCCCATGGGCAACAGTTGAAGCTCGTGCTGGCATCGGGTGAAGGCCAAGGCCACCTGCGTAATATCGTGGGTGTTGGCGGCATCGCACACCATCCATCGGCAGCCTTGTTGAGCCAGCAAACGCAGGTGTTGCATAATGGCACCTGCCCCTTTGTTGATAATCGTTAGTGGTACTTGGCCAATGGTGGCTAGAGGATCCTCTGGGGCGATATCTAGCTGGTGGAGCTGTTGTTTAATGAGTTCGGGAATGAAACTTTCCAGCACGGGGGCTTGCGGATCGTTGACAAATTCGGTGCGGTGCAGGGGCTGGCCTTGCAATAAATGATAGCCCCCAATCGTGCAACGGTGACTTTGTGGGTAGGCTGGCAACACCAAGCAAGCTTTTTTAAGGCCTTGCTGTAACAAGGGCAAGGTATCGGCCACAAAAGGCCCCCGCAAGGTGGAATCCATTTTGCGATACACCCAATCGGCATCCATGGAATCGAGATACTGTGCGAGCCACGTTTGGGTGGTGGTGTAGGCCTCGTTGGGGGTAAGGTTTCGGGTGTTGAGGGTGACGCTTAGCACTCGATCGTCTTGCAGTGTTGCCAAGGTCGGGCTAGGGGCGGGGGTGGAAGTCGAGGGTTCGCTGGCCAAAGCAAGCAGAGCCGTGGGTAGGCCGTGTTCAAAAAAGGCCAAGGCGGTGTCGCTGGCTCCTGTCCAGTCATCGGCTAAAATTAAAAGGCGTTGGCCTAACATTGTTTATGATATCCTTAAGAATATAATATCAACTCTCAGTTTTAAGAGCGTAAGAAACAGTTTCTTTTCTTGGGGGGCAATGGGGGCGTTAGCCCCCATTAATAAACCTAGGGGGGAGAGTTTGAGAGGGAGGAACGGCCTCTCAAAGTCGTCTGAAAGACGACACAAAGCGAGGAACTTAGAGACCTCAAAAAACCCTTTTTTAAAACTTTCTATAAGTATACCACAACGCTCTTTGTTTATTGGAGATTTTCGACCGATGCCTATTACACCTACAACCCCACCAGCAAACACCATTATCAACACGCCCTCTACGATTATTGTGGGTAGCGATCATGCGGGCTACGCTCTGAAAGCCCACTTGGTTGACTGCCTAAAACGCTGGGGCTGGCAGGTACTCGATGTGGGTTGCACAAGCGAAACCGATAAGGTGGACTACCCTAACATTAGCCAAGCCCTCGCCGTGGCCATGCAAGAACAGGACACCCCTTGGGGCTTGCTCACCTGTGGTAGTGGCGTGGGTATTATGATGGGAGCCAATCGCTTTCCGTGGGTTCGGGCGGTTCATGCGCACGATGCTACGCTGGCAAAGCTCAGCCGTGAACACAACAATAGCAATGTGCTGTGCATGGGCGGACGCTTTGTAGCCCCCGCCTATGCCGAAATGATTTTAGAGCAGTGGCTCAACACGCCTTTTGAAGGGGAGCGTCATGAGGGGCGGGTGGAGTTGTTAGGCAACCTTAGCGTAATACGGCCCCAAAGCTAGCCACTACATGCTGACGCAAAGCATCGTTCCACGCATCCACCGTGGCATCGTTCAGTGTGCCTTCAAACGATTGATAGGTTAAACGATACGCCAAACTCCGCATTCCCGCTGGAACCCCTTCGCCCTGATAGGTATCAAACAAGGTTAACGATTGCAGAGCTTCAGGAGCCTTGCTGGCCAAGGCCTCGGCCAGTTGAGCGTGACTCACCGATTCAAGCACGAGGATAGCGATATCTCGGCTAACGGCAGGATAATTGCTTAACTGCAAGGGGGTAGGTAGGCTGGTTTGTTGTTGTTTGAGGTGCTGTTCGCAACGTTTTAGCAGTTTGTCGGCATCGAGTTCCAGCATAAACGAGGGCTGTTTCAGCTTGAGGCGTTGCTGTAAGCTAGGGTGGGTTTGCCCTAACACACCGCAGGGTTTACCATCAAGCAACACGGTAGCCACCCGCCCAGGGTGAAACATGGCCAAGGCTTCAGTCGTGCTAGGACGCTCAAAGCTCAGGGCTTCTGCCAAATCAAGCTGACTAAACAAGGTTTCCAGTTTGCCTTTAAGGGTAAAGAAATCGATGCTTTGCTTGCCTTGCCAATGTTGTTGTTGTGGATGCCCAAGCAAAAAGAGACCCAGCATCAACTTCTCTTGCACGCCTGTTTGTTTGTGGCTGGCTTTGCCTCGTTTATGGTAGGTTCGGCCAAGCTCGTAGCCCCACAAGGCCGTCACACCGTTGGCAACGTTATGCTGGGCTACCTGCAATAGGCTAGGCAAGAAGCTTTGACGCATCCAAACGTGGTCTTGGCTGTGGGTGTTAATCAACTCAATCCGTTGCTGGGCATCATCGGGGCAACACATCCGCTCTAACAACTCCGGCCCTACCAAGCTGTTGGTCATCCACTCGTTAAAGCCTAGCCCCTGTAACACGGTATGCAAGCGTTGAATCAAGCGACTGCGAGACGCCACCACCACAGGCGTGGAAAGGGTTGGCAAGGTGGCAGGAATACTCTCGTAGCCCACAATGCGAATCACCTCTTCAATGAGATCTTCGCTACAACGCACATCTTTTTGACGCACACTGGGTACGGTCACACGGGCTTCGGTGGGGGTGAGCCATGCCACGCCAAAGCCTAAGGCCGTGAGGGTTTGCTCTACCACCGAGGCTTCATAGGCACGCCCCACCACTTTTTCAAGGGAGGCCAACGAGAACGATAAGGTAGTAGGGGCTTCGATAGGGGCGGTTTCTGCAAAGCTGACCCCTGCCACGGTCGCTTCGCACACGGTTTGATACAGGTAGATGGCTCGTTCAACGGCGGTTTGCACGCCAGCTTCATCCACGCCACGTTCAAACCGAGCGGAACTTTCCGTACGAATACCCACACTGCGCGCCGAACGACGGGTGCTTAAACTTGGGAAAAAAGCACCCTCCAGCAACAATCGCTGGGTCGTGTCATCTACCTTGGTGCTATCGCCCCCCATCACTCCTGCCAAAGCCACAGGCTGATGATTGGCCGTAATATACACGGTTTGTGGGGTTAGCGTATACGTTGCATCATCCAAACAAGCCAAGGTTTCCCCCAACGTGGCATAACGCACACTGATCGTTTCGCCCACAGAGGCTAATTTATCGGCATCAAAAGCGTGCAAAGGCTGGCCATACTCTAACATCACATAGTTGGTAATATCCACCACGTTGTTAATGCTGCGTACGCCACTGGCTTCTAAGCGTTGTTGCAACCACGCAGGCGATGGAGCCACCCGAACGTTGTGAAGTTCGATACCGTAATACCGAGTACACACATCGATCGCCGTCTCTAGGGTAATATTAAAACGAGTGTTGCCAGTGGCTACCGTAGGTGTTAGCGAGGTTAGCGGGGTACGTTCAGGCTCGTTAACGTGGCCACCGTACAAGGCCACCACTTCACGAGCAACGCCACGATAGCTCATCCAATCGCCACGGTTGGCGGTGGGAGCCGTTTCCAGCACGGTATCGGCGGGTTCGTTGTTTAGCCCTAGCACCACCTCAAGGGGTTGCCCTAGTTGACTATCGTCTTGCACCAGTGGATTCAGTACCCAAATGCCTTCTTCTGTTTTAGGGTAACGCTCGGCAAGGCCTAGTTCATCCAAGGCACAGCACATGCCACTGCTTTCTACCCCACGAATGGTGGCCGTTCCCAGCGTGAACCACTCGTTGGCTTTACGATTAAACACCACGGCTCCAGCGTTGGCGAAGGCGATACGTTGCCCTACCGCTAAGTTAGGCGCCCCACAGACGACTTGAATAGAATCGAGCGTTGACCCACGGTTGATGGTGGCTAGTCGTAATTTATCAGAGTTGGGGTGCGGTTCAACGGCCTCTACCTTGGCCAGTATAACGTTGCTAAAGCCGATGGGTGGGGCATCGTGAACATCGCCTTCAACTTCAAGCCCAACGTGGGTTAGGGCGTTAGCCAACTGGCTAGGGCTAGGGGTGGGGGCTTCAGGGGGAAGGGTTAGGCAATCAAAAAGCCAACGAGTTGAAAGTTTCATGGTGTGCGTACTTAAACCTTTTTACACAGACTATATTTTGAGAATATTAACTAAAAGCTGTTTTTTAAAAAATCGTCTAAACTTAGAAAACTCTTGTTAAGTTGTAAAAAATCAGTATAACTACGAATAAAAACAGGGGGTTCTAGGGGCGAAGCCCCTAGAATAACTGAGAGTATTAACTAAAAGCTGTTTTGAAAAAAGTTGTCCAAACCTAGACTAGCTCTTGTTAAGTTGTTAAAAATCAGTAGAATTACTAATAAAAACAGGGGTATCTAGGGGCTTCGCCCCTAGAGTAAC
>JBJTUB010000311.1:0-6702 GCA_046080465.1 Vampirovibrionales bacterium
GCCTGATATTTGATACTACTCTACCCCGAACATACGCCCCTGTCAACTTGAAAATTAAGGTTTTTATAGAAATCGGGGGCTAGTGAAGCCCATAGGTTTGTGGTATAGTATTTTGAAAAATTACCCACTTGGGGTGTATACTTTGTCGCTACGAATAGTTTGTTCAGTCATGTAGTTCTGTCTACACTCCTTCACAAAATATTCTAGGCTTCGCGTCTACCCTCCCAATTGGAAAACTTTTCAAAACACTATACAGTACTTGCGTAAATAAAAAACAAACCCACAACCGAATGGAACCCCTAAAAATGACGACCCTACCCACCCCCTTTGCCAACCAACCCAACCACACACCGCTGTTGTTGCAAGCCTTTCAGCCCACGCCCTTGAGCCGCCCCCCCGTGTGGATGATGCGTCAAGCGGGGCGATACATGCACGAATACCAAACGGTTCGCCAAACCCACAGTTTTATGGATATTTGCAAACGCCCCGAGGTAACGGTGGAAGTGACCCTACAACCCCTGAAAGCCTTTGGGTTTGATGCCTCGATTATTTTTAGCGATATTCTCATCCCACTCGAGGCCATGGGGCTAGAACTTCACTTTGGCGACAAAACAGGGCCGCAATTCCCCAACCCCCTACGGCATAAAGACGATCTCAAACGCCTGCAAGTGATGGAACCTCGTGAAACCTGCTGGTTTCTGCCCGAATCGCTCAAACTGATGCGGAAGGAACTGCAAGGCACGGGCATTACCCTCATTGGCTTTGCGGGAGCCCCGTGGACACTGGCAAGCTACGCCATTGAAGGCCACAGCTGGAAAACCGGCCAACACACCAAACGCTTTTTATACGATGAACCTGAGGCCTTTCATCAACTGATGCACACCATTAGCACCCAACTGATTGATTACCTGTGCATGCAAGTAGAGGCGGGGGCCGAGGTGTTGCAACTGTTTGATACGTGGGGTGGCGTTTGCCCAACGCCCTACTACGCCAGTTGCGTGGATGCCTACCAACGCATGGTGATTGAAGGCGTGAAGGCCAAGTACCCACACATCCCCATTATTTTGTTTGTTAAACATAGCCGTGGGCTGTATCACTACTTGGCTTCTAGCCCTGCCGATTGCATCAGCATTGATGATCTGACCCCCCTCGATACCGCCCGTGGCTTGTTGCCTAATAAGGTGTTGCAAGGCAATTTAGATTCCAGTTGCCTGTTTATGCAAAACCAAACCGCTTTGGTGGAGCGAGTTCACGAGGTGTTGCGGGCTGGTGGTTATACTCAGTTTATCTTCAACTTGGGGCATGGTATTTTGCCGCAAACCCCCCGTGAGAATGTCGCCTTGGTGGTGGATACCATCAAACAGTGGGAGGCTGGTTCGTAACCATGTTTTACATTACTCCACTCTATCTCTCTTTGTTAACGCTCTTATTGGTTTATCTATCTATTCATGTCATCAAACTAAGACGCTCGCAAGGGGTCGCTTTAGGGATGGGGTTGCAAACACATACAGCCTTGCAACAAGCCGTACGAGCCCACGGAAACCTGTGCGAATACGCTCCGTTTTTGTGTTGTTGCTGGCCTGTGCCGAACTACAGCATGCCTTGCCCGCTTGGGGCTTACACAGTGTGGGTGCGGTGTTTTTGGTGGGGCGTATGGCTCACGCTATCAGTGTGCTGGTGTTGGAACGCTTTGATGAGGCAGGCAAGCTGACGGCGAATCCCATGGTTCGTATCGTGGGGATGGCCTGCACGTTTACAGTCTTGCTTGCACTGGCCTTCGTATTGCTCTATCATTCTATCTCAACGTTCATTTAGCTTTTTTCAGAAAGTTTTGTTTATGTCTCAACCACAGACTCCTTCAAACGAACAGCCTACCCCACCCCATACCGTCACGGTGGTGTGCATGAAGTGGGGACAAAAGTTTGGCCCCCATTACCCCAACCGTCTGTTTGCCATGGTGCAACGCCACTTACAACGCCCCCACCGCTTTGTATGCTTTACCGATGATGCCACGGGGCTACACCCTAGCATCGAGGTTCACGCCTTGCCCGAAATGACACTCGATAACGGCCTACCCGAACGTGGTTGGCGTAAGTTGAGTTTGTTTTCCCCTAACACGGCGAACTTACAAGGCCAAGTGCTGTTTTTGGATTTAGATGTGGTGATTACTGGCGGCTTGGATGCGTTTTTTGATCACCCTGGTGAGTTTATTATTGCTAAAGATTGGGATTTTGGCGATGACAGCGTGATCGGCAATTCCTCGGTGTTTCGGTATGAGGCAGGCAAGCATCACGAGGTGTTGACGCACTTTTTAGCCCACGGCGAGGCGGTTCGCCAAACCTTCCGTAACGAGCAAGCCTATTTATCGCACAAAGTGCATGAAAGCGGTTGCCTAAGCTACTGGCCTTCGGAGTGGTGCGTTAGCTTTAAACGCAATTGTTTACGCCCCTTTCCTCTCAACTTTTTTATGCTACCCAAAGAACCCAAACAGGCCAAGGTGTTGGTGTTTCATGGTCGCCCCACCCCCGAGCAAGCCTTGCAAGGCTATATGGGCAAGCTAGGCTTACGCTATGTAAAGCCTACCACGTGGCTCCAACACCACTGGGTAAACACCCCTGAAGAAAGCTCTTTTGCAAAACGTCCTAAACATATCTAAGTTCCCCACCCGCTCCTTTGTTTTTTCTCTTGTTCAACCACAGGATACACTAATCAACCATGTCCTCCACCACGCATCTTTCTGAGTTAAACGATACTGCCCTTCGCTTTGTACAACACCGTAGCGATTTAACGCAACTGTTCCGTTTGCTCACCCCTCAACAAACCGTACTCGATTTAGGCTGTGGCGAGGGCGATTTACTTGAAGCCCTAAAGGTGCAAGGCAACCCCCACACTTTAGGCGTGGAAGTGGATGCCATGGCTGTGCAAGCCTGCCTTGCTAAAGGGCTAACCGTGTATCATGGCACACTGGAAGAAGCCTTAGTGGCTTACCCCGATAAGGCGTTTAACACTGTGGTATTGAATCAAACCCTGCAACGCACAGCCAACCCTGTACAGGTAGTGAAGGAAATGGTGCGTGTGGGCGAACGTGCCTTGGTGGGCTTCCCGAACTTTGGCTATTGGAAGATTCGGCTTCAACTGGCCTTGGATGGCCGTATGCCCACCAGTCCTCAGTTGCCGTTTACGTGGTATGATACTCCCAACATTCACTTGTTTACTGTGCTGGATTTTTATGAGTTATTGCATACTCATGGGATTCGGGTAAGGCAGGCTCATTTTTGCCTGACAGATTCACCAACACCTCAAACGTTGTGGCAAAGCGTCTCTGGGGGGAGTCGGCAGTTATGGCAAGAGCAGTGGTTTAATCTGCGAGCTGCTTCGGCCGTGTTCGAGCTGGGTATTTAATACCATTTTGAGAGTGTTAACTAGAGGTTGTTTGCAAACTATGTTATCTTCCCGCCTTAAGTTGCCCTCTGGGCAACGTAGAGAGGCCGTTCCTCTCTCTCTACAACTCTCTCCCCTAAGTTATTCTAGGGGCTTCGCCCCTAGATACCCCTATTTTTATCAGTAACTCTACTGGTTTTTATCATTTAACAAGCGTTCTTCTAGGTTTAGACGACTTTTTTCAAAACAGCTTTTAGTTAATACTCTCCTAAAAAACAGGGCAAAAGCATGAAAGCTTAAACCCTATGTCATTGCGAGCGTAGCGTGGCAATCTCCTACACAGAAGCAACTATACCGCTACAGGGAGTCAGTTTCTTTAGTGCTTTCACCTCTAGTTAGTGCGTGCCAAGCGGGGAGGGCTTCCGCCCATGCGATGAATATCCAACAGCCTGAGCCTCTTACGCAAGTTTTGTTCATGCAAGAACGAATGCTCCCCCTTGACCCCACTTTGGCCTTCAGAGCTACGCAATTCAGGCCAAAGAATCACACTCTACAGTTCAAACACACGCCAATTCAAACTCTTTCATGCTTTTGCCCTGCCTAAAAAACACTTGATAATGCAATAGTGTTGTGTTAATGTAAGGATGGTTTAACTAGTTCGGTTTGGCATTTGGTTTGTGTTTGTTTGTGTGTTTATATTAATGAACAGTCCAAGGACGTGTTTTTTGTTTTGAACGTTTGTTTTGAAAGTGTGTTGTTATGTTTTCCTCGCCCTCGTCTCTGTTGATGATAACGTCTCCTGCATCGTTGCATGTGAAGCCTGCTCCCTTAACACCGCCCCCAGCCCAAGCACGGCAAGGAGCCTTACCCCCTGCTCCTGCACCCACAACTCCCTACAACACCACTCAAGCTTGGAGTCCCTTGATTCAAATAGACCCCCTCCCCACGCATGAACCGCATAGCCACAACCATGAAGATCACGAGCAGAACACGTCCTTAGTAGGGCGGTTTGGCAAGGTGTTTACAGGAGCCTTGATGGTGGATGTGGTGCGTCGTTTAGCCCATGAGGAAGAAGTTTCCCGCAATCATTACAAACGTGGCACCAGTGTGATTAACCGTGCTTATAATACGTACTTACCTAAAGATGCTACCGAGTTTGCGGATAGCCTGTTGTGGGTAGACCACACAGGGCGAACCAAAGAAGAGCGAGCCGTGGTTGAACAAGTACATGCAACGCCCCAAAAGACAACAGGGGTCATTGAGGCCGTTTTTCCATCGGCTAAATCACGCTTGCACGATGATAATAACCGTCTGCCAGAAAGCTTTAAGAAAGGGGCGGAATCCTCTGCTTTACTATCTACCAACCCTAAAACGTGGGCCAAGGCCTTGGGCTTGTTGGCAGGGGTGCAAATGCTAAACACAGGGCTAGGCCTACACATGGCTCCGTGGCTAACGGCGATGGAAACAGGGGCCTTTGTGCATTTGTTGATACCTGGTAGTACAGGCTACAAAGCGGCTCACTGGATGACCATGGCACCGCTGTTGGCCGCATCGGCGTTTGCGGGGAGTCAAGCCAACCATGCCTTAGGGCAGCAGGTAGATAAAAAAGACGAGTGGAGCCACACGCAGAAAGATTTGGCAAAATCGTTGGGGGGCGTTGGCGTTTCTGTAGCGGTGGGGGCGGGGGCCATGCTGGCGTTTCCGCACATGCACTTAGCCATGGCCACCAGTAAACTAGGTGGCAAAGAAGGGTGGTACATTAACACCATTAAAACGGTGGATGGCCTTGAGGCAGGCATCAAAGAAGCGTGGAGCCATTGGAAGCAGGGCAAGGCCATTGATTGGAACTTGGTAAAATGGGCGAGTGGTACTCCGTTTCACACCTATGATGTAAAGCAACACGGCCCTTTATCCGAACATAAAGCGGGGCATTTTTACACGTTTGAAAGCGATCCCGCCTCTAAGGTGTATCGCTTTGCCAAGGCGTATCAGCATAGCGATATCGCCAAGCAGTTTAGAGCCACCGCTTGGGAAAATGGACGACTGAAACCCAACCCCGAGTTAGCAAATAGCCCGTATCGTCCTTTCTACATGAAAGAAGTGGGTCATATGGCGACGGGGCATTTGGAAGATTATGTCACTAATCTACAGGCGTTAAAGCAAACGTTAGCCAACACGGCTACTTTGCCAACAGCGTTGAAAAACGTGGCTCACACGCTGGAGGCGACCGTTCAGCAGATAAACGCCCCCAAGGGCGAGAGCCATGTGCTATTGCATGAATATCAAGCCGTGCAACCTTTAAAAGCGTCGCTCAATGCCTTGCGTGAATACCGAGACGTGAAGGGCGTTCAAACCCCCGTACCTTGGCAGGAACATAGCCAGTTTGGCGAAGCAGGTGCTTTAAAACACTGTACCCTGCAAGGATGCACCCCTATCCATAGCCTGCTAGAGCGTTTGGACGTCACGGTACAGGGGATAGATGCACCGAAAGAAGGCGACTTTTTGAAAGTGATGTTGGCACAATATCAGGTGCAACAAAAACTAGCCAAGGCTCTTGAGAAACACAGCGTGGTACCCTTTACCAACGATGCCAAACTGAATGAGTTGTATACCCAGTGGTTCCGCTATCAAGAAGCACACTTCCCGCAGGTGGGTAAAACCGATTTTGGCCACGATTTAGCCATCATTGGTGAAAGCTTAAAGCACATTGAAGGCATTAAAAACCATCTTAAAACCTTTCCCTCACTGGTGTTTGGTAAGTTTAGCCCCGAGTTTTATCAAACTCATGGATTAACAAAAGAGGCTCCGTTTATTGAATCGGCCATTCATAAAAACACGCACCCTACCGAACATATGAAGTTTCACATTCCTGGGGTGAGTAAGTTCTGGGAGCTGAGCGATGGTGAAGGAGCGGCGGCAGGGGCCATTACCTGTGGTAATGGTTGTTGTGCGGGCAGCTTCTTCTGTTTGAACGAGGCCACCGCCCTGTTTGGTGCTGTCGCTACATCCTTAGGTGGGTGGGCCAACGATATGTTGGGCAAGCTTGGCGTGAAGCCTCCAGCCTTTTTGCAGGCTCAAACACCACAAGATGCCTACGGTAATACCGATACTCCTTATGCCAACTCTCAGTTTAGATAGCGTAAGAAACGGTTTCTTTTTTGGGGAGCAATGGGGGTGTTAGCCCATAGGTGCTAAGATAAAAGCTTGGAAGGGAGAGTTTGTCGGGGGCGTTGCTCTCGGCAAATAGGTGAAACCCAATGGCCTTCTTCAAATTGTATAATACTACAGTCACACACCGCTTGCCTTAACACTTCGAATATC
>JBJTUB010000312.1:0-12375 GCA_046080465.1 Vampirovibrionales bacterium
ATATTCATTGACAGACTCATACAGGCCGTGTTCGCCTACTTGCTCATTTAAAAATACACGCAACGCTCCAGAAACTTCAATGGAAAGAGGTTCTTGCATTTGTACAAACTCCTTGATTATTAGCATCCAAATTATTAGATAGTATCTACTTTATTAGTTTAGCAAAAACTGCCTACAAATACCATGCTTCAGCTCTTGTTTCAACAACTGTTGTTCGGCGTGGGGGAGTGGGGGCAAGCTGGCACTGAGGCCTTGCACGGTGGCTTTGTCTCGTTCTAACTGAGCAACCAACGCTCTAACGCTTTCAAAGGTCTGTTCTTCCCGCAGGCGAGCCAACCACACCAAGGCCAAGGGCTGGCCGTAGACGTTCCACTCGGGGCTGGCATCCAGCACATGGGCTTCAATGCGGGGGGTGGGGGTACCGCCCTCGTAAGTGGGGCTGGTGCCAATGTTCACCATGGCTAAACGTGGCACACTGTGCAAGGCTTTCTCTACCACCCACGCCGCATACACGCCTTGCTTGGGCAGCAGAACAGAGGCATCGTGCAGGCGAAGGTTCGCCGTGGGGAAGCCCACTGTTCGCCCCCGCTGAAAACCTTGTTCTACCGTGCCAACGGTTCCAAACCCTCGGCCTAGCCAACGGGTGGCTGTTTCAACATCCCCTAGGTTCAACAACATCTCACGCACCCCGCTAGAGCTAACGGACTGTAGCGTGTTTTCATCGTCTGTTGGGTCGTTATCGATAACCTTAGGCAGTTGAACAGGGGGATGCACATGCACGGCAATGCCCAAGCGTTCGGCGTTGGCCTGCAACCACTCGGCAGAGCCTTGACGGTTTTTGCCAAAACAAAAATCGTAGCCCACCACAATCGCTCGGGCATGATAGGTACCGATAAGAACGTCTTGCACAAAGGCATCGGGGGTGAGGTTCGCCCAATCGGCGTTAAAGGTGGGGCAACAGGCCCACGCCATGCCGTGCTGTTGCAAACGTAGCAAGCGTTCGTTAAAGCTTCCAAGCTGTAAAAATGGGCTATCTGGCCGTAGCACCTGCTTGGGGTGATTCGCAAAGCTAAACACGCAAGGCGTGGCGTTCACCTTGGCTGCCCACCCCACGGTATGGTTTAAGATGGCCTGATGCCCTAGATGCACACCATCAAAGTTGCCCAAAGCGATGATGCTACCATACTGCCCCGTGCTGGGGGTATCGTGAGCCAAAGCACCTTGCAAAGCCTCGGGGGGTTCGGCCACAAACGGGTAGGCTGCGTTGGATTGTAGGTTGTAACAGTGGGATGTTGTGGGTATCATGAGGGCATAACGTTTCCAAGTTTTAAAAATAAACTGTATATTAACGCAAACACAGCCTGAAATAAAGAATCCCGCCATGACTCTTCTTGAACCCTCCTCCACCCCCGCTTTTCAAACCATGGCCTTGCCCGCCCTGCCTAGCAACCCCGACACGGTGGTGGCCAGTAACGGCAAAGCCTTTGATACCCTCTATACTTTCAACGTCAACCCCAACGATACCAGCCCCATGATGCGACAATTCATCGAGGTGAAGCATCAGTACGCCGATGTGTTGGTTCTCTACCGCATGGGCGATTTTTACGAAACCTTTTTTGAAGATGCCGTGCGTACCGCCAAACTGCTGGATATTACCCTGACAGGGCGAGATGCGGGCAAACTTGGCCGAGTGCCGATGGCGGGCATCCCCGTGCGGGCGATGGATACCTATTTAAACCGCCTGCTGGAACACAATATTAAAGTGGCGATTTGCGAGCAAATGGAAGATCCCGCCTTGGCCAAGGGCTTGGTGGAACGCCGAGTGGTACGCGTCCTCAGCCCAGGCACACTGACTGAAGCCGAACAGCTCCCCCATGAACAGCACAACTGGCTGGCAAGCTGGGTATTGGCAACCCCCACCACTCAAGAACCCACGCCCGATACCCTTCATAATACACTCTGTGCCATGGCCTTGTGCGATATTAGCACGGGTCAGTTTTTGGTGTATCAGTTGCCCTATCATCAGTGCATCAACACCCTGCACGGCTACGCCCCCGCCGAGGTGTTGGTGCTAGGCAAACGCACTCCTGCCACCATCACGGGGCTACCCCCCACGTGGGAACCCTGCGTGCCTGCCAGTATTTTAGAAGCCTTTACCTGCACGCCCATGGTGGCCGATGTGTTCAACCCCAAGGTGACACTGCCTATGCTAAAACAGGTGTTGGGTGTCAGCCAGTTGGAAGGCTTCGGCCTGCAGGATGCCCCCTTGGCGGTGCAAGCCTGCGGAGCCATTGCCCACTATTTACGCTACAGCTTTTTAGAACATCCGCCCCAGTTGAGCCATATCACCTTTATTCAGCAACAGGATGATGTGGTACTGCCCCCCACCGCTCGCCGACATTTAGAGCTGGTGCAAACCGCCAAAGATGCCAAGCGGGATGGTAGCCTCTTTGGGTTGTTGCATCACACCCGCACGCCCATGGGTAGCCGACAGTTAAAAGCGTGGGTGCAAGCCCCCAGTACCAAACTCCCCGTCATTACCCAGCGTCATGAGACAGTCGCCCTACTGCAAGCCAACCCCGATGCGTTGGCACTGTTACAACAACAGTTTGAGCTGGTGGGCGATATGGAACGCCAAGCCACCAAGCTAGAGCAAGGCACCCTCTCCCCTCGTGAGTTGATTGCCCTGATGCGAAGCCTGCGGATTTTAGCCGAAACCGAGGCCGAACTCAACCACAACACTGCCCTACAACAAGCCTACAATCCGCATTTGATGAGTTTGTTTCCGCTAGCCAGCGAGCTAAAGCAGGCCGTGGCCTTGGTGGAAGGGGCCATTGATCCCGATGCTCCCGCTAGCCCCAAAGAAGGTAGAATCATTAAAGGGGGCTACCACCCCACCATTGATGCGTATCGTGAGCGTCAAGCCAACCAACACACTTGGTTGATGGATTACGAAACCACGCTCCGCCACAAAAGCAACATTCGCACCCTGAAGGTCACGAGCAATGCGGCCGCTGGCTATTATGTAGAACTCTCTAAGGCGGCAGCGACTCAAGCCCCCGATTGGTTGATTCGTAAACAAACCCTCACCAACGTGGAACGCTTTACCACGCCTGAACTTAAAGCCTTTGAAGCCGAGCTAAACGAGGCAGAAAGTAGATTGCTTGCCTTGGAGTACGAGGCCTTTGTGGGCGTGCGTGAACAAGTAAAGCCCATTGCCACGCAGGTGCGTACGTTGGCTCAAGCCGTGGGGGTGTTGGATTGCCTTGCCTGCTTTGCTACCTTGGCCGACCGTTACGGCTATGTACGGCCACAGATGGAGGCCAGCTTGGTGTTGGATGTGCGAAATGCTCGTCACCCGATTGTAGAACGTCGGTTGCCTGAAGGGGCGTTTGTGCCGAACGATTGCCTGTTACAAGCCAATACCCCCAGCCAACCTGCCGTGGGGGAGCTACCCCAAGTGCAACTGATTACCGGCCCCAACATGGCGGGTAAATCGACCTATATGCGGCAAGTGGCCTTGTGCGTGATGATGGCACAAATGGGCTGCTTTGTGCCTGCCAGCGAGGCTCGTATTGGGGTGGTGGATGCCATCTACACCCGCATTGGAGCGGTGGATGATGTGAGTATGGGGCAATCTACCTTTATGGTGGAAATGGTGGATGTGGCTCAGATTTTGAATCAAGCCACACCGCAATCACTGGTGATTTTAGATGAAGTAGGCCGAGGCACCAGCACTTACGATGGGGTGGCGATTGCGTGGGCTGTGGTGGAGCATTTGGTAGAAAAAGTGGGTGCTAGAACCTTGTTCGCTACCCATTATCATGAATTGAACGTGCTAGAAGCCCACTACCCCCAGCAAGTGCAAGCCCACCGAGTGTTGGTGAGTGAAACCGCCGAAGGGCTTCGGTTTTTGCATCGGGTGGAGCGGGGATCGGCTCAAAAAAGCTATGGTATTCAAGTGGCACGCATGGCAGGCTTGCCCGCCAGTGTCTTGGTATCGGCGTCGCAACGGCTCAACAGCATGCAAAAACAAGCAGAAACCCAGTTACGTAGTCGGCGAGCGAGTTTGCTCAACTTGGCCGAAAACGATGTGCAACTCACCCTCTTTGAGTAAGCCCATTCGGGCGTGCGATGAGGGGTGTTGGGTTGGCCTCGTCAAACGGCAAGTCGGTGTTGCGTTTCGGTGGATGTTCCTCGTAGGGGCGGGTTTAAACCCGCCCATTCACGTTCTTGCATTTTGGTGAAAACAAAGCGAATCAACCTGTTTGGGTGTATACTAGAAAATACGTTGTTACTCACGATTGTTCACCCTTGCAAAGGTTGTTGATTCATGCCCGATACCCCCCTTGCCCTTCGCTCTGATAAAGCCTTGTTAACTAAAACCGATGACCAACTGGAGCGTGCTGATTTTTACGAATCGATTGCAAACTGTTTTCGCCAAGCCCCCAACGGTGAGCCGTTTGCCGTAGGCTTAACAGGCGAATGGGGAACAGGCAAAAGCAGTGCTATCCAAATCATTACCGAGAGTTTAACAACAAAGTATGTTGTTTTTAAGTTTTCGCCTTGGTTATACGATACCAATAAAGAACTTACCAGCTTTTTTCTAAACGATTTAGGGAAAGTACAGCCTAGCTTACTAAGAGATTTACAACACTATAACGATAAACTACAGTATGCCAATGCCTCGTTTTCATGGGTATCGTTATTGAAAAACGGGTGGTTTGCTTCGTTTGCATGTATTATATCTATGTGTACAGCATTAAAGCTAACCCTTTGGATTCCATGGTTTACAGGTCTCTGTGTTTTGCTATATTTTTATGAGGCTTTTTGGAAAGAAAACGACAAAAAGAAGCAATCGTTAAGCCAGCTCAGAGAAGACATCGATAAAAAAACCAAAAAACTAACAACCCCTATTTTAGTAGTGATTGATGATTTAGATCGTTTAGACAACAATGCCATACAGCAAGTTTTTCGGTTAATAGGCTCGGTGTGTCATTTCCCCAATATTCATTTTTTAGTAGCCTTTGATAGAAAACGAGTGGCACAAGCCTTAAATACATGTTACAGTGATGGCGGTGATGCCTATTTAGAAAAGATTTTCCAAGTAATACAGCCCCTACCTCCAGTAACAGGCTTAGGATTATTTGGAATTTTTAAAGGATTTTTCCCTGAACTTTTCTCTAAAGAAAAGCATTATGGTGCATTTGAAGTTGCTGGTGCTAGTGCAACAGATGAAGAACAAACGTTTTTCTTAGAACGAGGAGAGCGATTTATACCTTCGTATCAAACTATTTTTACATCAAAAGTAAAAACAATACGAGGAGTAAAACAGTTAGCCAATAACTTTTTACTCACTCATGCTTTATTTGGTGATACTATATTTTGGCTAGATTTACTTTTTTTAGAAACAATGAAACTCTATGATCCAGAGTTTTGGAATTATGTTGTATCGAAGCGAGGATTAAATGATCTAGGCTCTACAAACAACATCTTACAAAAGCACCCCAACTCACAAGTATACCTAGAGTATATGGAAAAATTAGGAGCTTCACTTGTTAAAAATGAAGGTCAACGTGTGAGCTTGTATTTTGGAGATGTGCCTGACACTAAACCCGCCTTTAGAAAAGCAACAAAAAGCCTGTTAAATAGCGAGCTTTGGCAGCAATACGTTTCTAGGTCTTCCTCTCCCTCTGTAAAGCAAGAAATAGCCTCCTCTCCATAAAAAATAACGTTCAACCCCTCGTTGCGAGGGCGAAAGCCCCCTTCATCGTATAAGCCGAACGGCTTCACAGTAAAGAAACACCGTTATGTTGTTCAACGTTCGTTATACAATCCGCCTTGCGTGTCGCCTTGCCTTGTTGCTAGGTGTGATTACGACTACCGTACCAACGGCAGGGGCGTTTGAACTCCCCCACCACCCCAGTGCCAACGCCCTACCCCGCACAGGCTACGCCGCCGTCGATGCCCGCATGAACGAGCTTCTGCACGATGGCACAGGCACCAAAGCCCTCGCCTTGTTGCAGGCCCTCATTCAAAAACAACCCGATAACTGGCAGGCAAAAGTGGCCATGGCCAACGTGTATCGCCGTCAACAACAGTACCCACAAGCCCGCATTCTGCTGGAACAAGCCCAAGCCGTGGCTCCGCAAGCCTTAGAGGTGTGGGTGGAATGGGTCTTACTCTCGTTGGTGGATACCCAACTCCCCCCCACCGTGCAAGAGCAAGCCCTCAGCCAGTTACGCACGCTTTACCCCAACGATGCCTATACCGCCTTGTGTCATGGGTGGGTGGCCTTGCGGGTGCGTAACGATGTTAGCACGGCCTTAAGCTACGCCCGCCAAGCCCTGCAAAGCGAGAGTAACCAAGTGCAGGCCTTGTGTTTGGCATCGCAACTGTTAGGGCAACTAGGCGATGTGCAACAGGCTCGTTTGTTGTTGCTTAAAGCCTACGATTTAGCCCCCAACAGCCCCATAGTGTTGGATGCCCTAGCCACCTACCTAGGCCAACAGCAACAGTTTCAGCAAAGTATTACCTTTGCACAAAAGGCGAATGTGTATGATCTTTCGATGCCCGTGGAACGTGCCACGCTGTTGGCCAACAATTATCAAGCCTTGGGCGATGCGGCACAAGCCCTACGCTACTGGCAGGAGGTAAACACGCTCACGCCTAATCGGCCAGAGGTTGTGTTACGCATTGCCCAACTACTAGAGCAAACGCAACCCAACCAGCCCAAGGCGATTATTGTGGCGTATCGGCAAGCCTTGGTACACAACCCGCAGTTACTGGAAACTTGGTTGGCCACGGCTCAAGCCCAGTTAGAAGAACGCCAGCTACCGCAAGCTCAACAAACGTTTCAAAAAGTACTCGCCTTGGATGCTAGCCATGTGCGTGCCTTGCAGGGGTTGGTTCAGATTCTCATCATACGCAGTAAAGACGAGCGTTTTAGCAAACCCACCGATGCCGAACTGTTGCAGGTAGAGCAAGCCCTATGGCAGGTACAACAGCAACGCACCCACGCACGAGACGAAACCACACTCGCCTTTAAAGCCACCTACCCCCCAGAGCAATGCACGCTGGATCGTGCTGTGTTGGTGTGGCTCAAAGCCCCCAACGATGAAGCCAACACCGCCGTGTTACGCACCTTAGCCACGCAATCGCTCGATCCGTTTATTCAAGTGCAGGCAGCGGTGTTGATTGAGGATTTTGCCATCGCCCGTGAGGCATTGGCCAGTGCCAGCCCTAAAACCCCCACGGCCTTACTTCAACTCGGCGATCGCCTGCATAGTTTAGGCTATAACGAATTAGCACTCAATGCCTATCGCCAAGCGTATCAGCAATCGCCCAGTGTGAAGCAACGCCCCATGATTTTAGCCTTGGAAGAAAACCAACAACGGCTACAGGCCAGCATCGATAACGTGGATGCTCTATTGCAACGCCCCACGGTGGCCAACCGTCAGCAGGCGAAAGGCATCCTCAACCGAGCGTTGGCTTTGGATGCCACGCATCCGCAGGTGTACCTGCGTTATGCTCAACTGGCGTATCACGGGCATTTGTACACCGATGCCGAACGCTACCTAGGGCTAGCCTTTGGGCTAGACCCCAGTTTGAAGAGTCAAGCCCAGTGGGCCACGTGGGCAGAACGCATCCACGCTAAAACCAAGCGGTATTAGCTACCAAGCCTAGGCCACAAAATTAACAGACTTACCCGCTTTTTTGTTAGATTCTTCTACCTTAGAGGGTTTAGCTTCATCTGTGGTTTTTACATCCTTTTTGGTTGCTTCTTTTTTGCTTGAAGCAGAAGCCTTAGAGGCAACAGGTGCCTTCGCTTCGTCACCTTTTCCTAAAGCGATGACCCCTATGTGATCACCAGTGTTATTTTTAACGGTGCTTAGTTCCACTGTATCTCCATCGCCACTGGCTAACAATAAGTTTAACAGTTGTAGTTCATCGGGGGTCAGAGACTCCAAGCTTTCGGCGGGCTTAGAGGTATTGCTAGCAACCGTCGGCTTCGTGGCAGGGGTTGGCACCACAGGGGCTGGGGTCGAGGATACGGAGGAAACAGCCATCATCATCATTCTCAAAGATTCCTTCTACAGAACACACAAAACACAAACGAAACAGCTTCTTTTATAAAACTATACTTATTAACTCTAAAACATATCGCTATGGGAACCCCCCTAGCACCCTTTTTTAAAAAACTGTTACATTCTTAACAAAGAGAGCCTACAAAGATAATACTCTGTAGGCTCGTAAATTATTTGCAAAAAACTCCTAAAACAAACTAGTTCCAGTAAGCATTCTGAATATTAAACTGCTCGCTGACGGCGGTTTCTTCCTGCGTTGGTTGCTCGGTAGCAATGCTCATGTTAGAAGGGGTGAAAATAAAGACACCTTCGCCAATGCGTTGCTGGTTGCCTTCTAAAGCATGGGTGGCTCCTGAGAGGAAATCAACCACACGTTGCGATTGCGACGTATCTAACATGTGCAGATTCAGAATCACAGCACGACGATTTTTAAGATGATGCACAATTTCTAAAGCTTCGTTAAACGAACGAGGCTCAATCACAATCACTTGTGCCATGGCACTGTTGGGGTGGCTCAAGACTTTCAAAGCGCGTTGTTGTTGCCCCTCTTGACCTTGGGTGTTGGTAAAGCCTTGGCTAGCGACACCTTGTTGCACGGCAGGCGTGTAAGCTTCTTCTTCCATGTAGTAATCTTCGTCATCCATAGGATCACCCGTTACCCAATTTTTTAACTTAGATACAATAGACATCATCATGGCAGAAGTAAACCTCCAAGGTATCTTTAAGCATCAACCCTGCATGGGTAACACGTTAAAGAAAAACAACATGTACAAACAACAAGCAATAACACGACTGTTAACAATTTAACCCTAGTAACGCAAAGAAATCATTGTGTGTACAAGTCACACTCGGTTACAATGGGCGTTGATCGACTCTCCTCTCTTCGTTTTGAAGGTTAGCTCTAGGTGCATTCTCTCTTGCAAAAACAGAACAGTAATGAACGTTAAGAATCAGAATAACTTATAGAAGGTGAACTCTCAAAATAAAGAGTGGCAACAAAATTGATAACAACATTTCATTGATACATTTAATTGTAACAAGTTTTTAACACGGTGGCAAATAGTTTTTGTTTTTTGTTACCTTTGTTGCCCTTACTTCAGAATGTTTGACTCGTTTAAAAAGCCATTAAACCCTTTGTACACTAGGGTTTAGGCTCTTAGCATAAACGCAATTATTCTGCTAGTGGGCCAGCCCTGTTTCTACATCAAACGGTGTAGCAGAGGCGTTTATTACGCTACTAAGACTTTTTACAGAAGACTCTGCAAAAGGGTTTGTCGAGGCTTCTAAGTCCCTCGTTTCGCATTGCCCTACGGGCAATCTTGAGAGGCCGGGGCGTTCGCCCCCACAGCGAGGAGGGACAATCTCAATTCTTACGCAAGATCCTCATTGTGAAAAACCTCTCAAAGGCTCCCCCCTTCAGTATTTATAGGGGCTCCCCCCCTATAAACCCCGTTTTTTAGATTCTTACGCTTCTAGCGTTCGGTGCTTTATTGCGAGGGCGAACGCCCCCAGCGTTCAACACTTCATTGCACGCCCGAATGGGCTTTCGCAGAGGTTTCTATAGCCATAGAGGTTGCTGTTTAAGGTTGCTTTTAAAAGTAACCCTCAGGGTGCATTGTAACTTCGCCCTTCTTATGGTAGTGTATGTATTATCTGCGGATTTAGTGTAAATTAGATTGGTTACGCCGTGTTTCATCCTGCTCTTAAACAGTTACCCATCGAAAAAGATCCTGCCTCTACGCTGGAGAAATTGCGTTGCATTCGGTTGTTTGCTCGTATGAGCGATAGTGAACTTCTTGATTTAGCGGCCGATATTCAAGAATGCCACTACGATAAAGAAACCATTATCTTCTACGAATCGGATTTACCTTCAGAAACAGGGCGACGGGTTTATTTTGTACTGCAAGGATGCGTGAAACTAGTAAAATACAGTACCGATGGCGAAGATGCCATTGTGCGTTTAGCCAGTGCAGGCGAGTTTTTTGGCGTGACGGGTGCTTTAACCAACCGAGCCCTTCCGTTTTCGGCTATTGCCTACACGGATACCAACATGCTCACCGTGGATCAAGAGCATTTTGAGAGCATGATTCGGCGTTACCCCCAGCTAGCCATGGATATGCTGGTAAGTTTTGGCGAGATGCTGTGGTTCCACTACGAAACCCACAACCAAGTGGTGAAGCGTACCGATGCACGTGTTAGCAAAATTATTTATTACCACCTTCAGCGGGATGGCTATACGCAAACTGCGGAAGGCAAACAACTCAACTTATTGTTATCGCACCACTACATTGCCAGCATGACGGGCATCGCCTACGAGGAATCGGTGCGTATTATTAGTCGCCTTAAAAAAGAACATAATTGCATTAAATATTTGCGGGGCGGTAAGATTATCGTTACGGATATGAACGCCCTGAAGCGTCTGGCACAAGGCGATGAGTTTTGGGGGATTTAAAATCCGACAATGTCTGTTTCTCACACCAACATCTTAGCCACCATTGTGGCTCATAAACACCACGAGCTAACACAGTGGCAAGCCGAGCTTCCGTTTGAATACTGGCTAGAGCGTGTGTCTCCCTACCCCTTAGAGCAGGCCTTTACGTTTGAGCGTGCCTTGCGAGTTGCCCATCCACGTGGGTATCATCTTATCGGGGAAATTAAGCCAGCCTCGCCCAGTGAGGGTCGGATGCAAACCGCCTTGGATGTTGAAGGTGTGGTAGATGTGTATGATGAAGCCGTCAGTGGGTTTTCGGTATTAACCGATCAGCATTTTTTTGGTGGGGGCTTTGATTTACTAGAGCAGGTTCGTGCTTTAACCAGTACGCCTGTTTTATGTAAAGATTTCATCATTGATACGTATCAAGTGTTGTTGGCCAAGTACAGTGGAGCGAATGCGGGCTTACTCATTATGAAATGCTTAGATGATGTGCAGTATGTAACGCTATTTGAATGTTTGCGTTCCTACGGCATGACCCCCGTGGTAGAGGTGCAAACGCTGGAAGAAGTGCAACGTGCCTTGTTAACCCGCCCAACCGTCATGCTGATTAACAACCGAAACCTAGAAACCTTTGACATTGATTTTAACACCACCCATCAACTTGCCAAGGCCATTCCTGAAGAAGTGCTGGTGATTAGTGCGAGTGGTATTCGGCATGCTCAAGATGTTCAGGCACTGTTGCCCGTTTGCTCTAGCTTTTTAGTGGGATCCTCTCTCATGAAGGCCGCCACCCTGCAAGCCATGAAGGAACAGTTGCATCAACTGGCTCCTTAACGGAAGACTCTGCAAAAGGGTCTGTCGAGGCTTCTAAGTCTCTCGTTTTGCATTGCCCTACGGGCAATCTTGAGAGGCCGTTCCTCCCTCTCAAACTCTCTCCCCTAGTTTATTTATAGGGGCTTCGCCCCTATAGATCCGTTTTTTCAAAGGGGTTTGCGCAACTAGCGTTTAGCCTTTCATTGCACGCCCGAATGGGCTTTTGCAGATATTTCTATAACGATTTGTAACAATGTGTGTGTTGGTGATGAACTAGAGTCGAGAGAGAAGATAAAAGCGTATCGTGTCTCTTAAATGATGCCATATCTAGCTCGCTATTTCACGCAACTAGCGTGCCTCCTCTCCTCTCGGGGGATGCAGACCCCTTACACGGAGATTTCTATAGAAATCTCTGCAAAGGCTCATTCGGGCGTACAACGAAGCGTTGAAAGCTGGGGGTGTTCGCCCTCACAATGAAGCCCCGAACGCTAGAAGCGTAAAAAGCTAAAAAATGGGGTTTATAGGGGCGAAGCCCCTATAAATACTCTAGGGGGAGAGTTTGAGAGGGAGGAACGGCCTCTCAAGATTGCCCGAAGGGCAATGCAAAACGAGGAACTTAGAGACCTCGAAAAACCCTTTTGCAGAGTCTTCTATACAAGTTAATAAGAAAGTAGTCACCACCCCATGTCCATTCGTTCAACCTATAGCCACCGCTCACTTTCTAGCAATACCCGAGTTAATGATGGCCACAGTGTGGATGCCAGCGTCATCCAAAGTAATCGCTCATGGTGGCAAATCTTAGCCATGACCAACCCCATCATGGCGGGCTTTATTATGTTGTGGGAAGTGTTAACCTTTAAACGTAGCCCCATCAAGGCTCGTAAAAAGTAGGGGTTGTTTGTAAACTATGTTAGCTTCCCCCGCCTTAAGTTGCCCTCTGGGCAACGTAGAGAGGCCGTTCCTCCCTCTCTACAACTCTCCCCCCTAAGTTATTCGAGACATTTAACTAATTAGATGGTATACTTTTCTTTTGTTTAGAAA
>JBJTUB010000313.1:0-3605 GCA_046080465.1 Vampirovibrionales bacterium
CTCTCTACGTTGCCCAACGGGCAACACAAAGCGACAAACGCAGGAAGTCGCTATTTAAGTTTTTAATTGGTATAACTCGATTAAGACACCACCTTAAGCCGAGAAATCGTCGGATCCATTAACCGCTTGCCAACCCCTTCAAACAGAACCGATACAATAGCTCGCCCTTCAATATCGGCAATACTCTGCACCGTACCCTGCCCATACTGCGGATGTTCCACTACACCACCCACTACCATAGGACGACTTGGGCTAGAAGGCGGAGTGTTACGAGACGTTGTTGTCTTGCTACTTTCTTTTTGGCTCGTTTTTTGGCTAGGCTGTGTAGCAACAGGAGCGACGACAGGTGCTGGAGAAAGCTCTACGGATACAGGGTGACTGGCTGGCAACGGGGGAGCCAACGGAGGCATAAAGCTCGACTCTGGACTAAGAGCCTCTGAAGGCGTGAACGTTGGTAGGTCAGAGGCCAACGCTGTAGGAAGCTCCCATTCAGAAAATGGGTCGTCTGCCTCGCTTGGGGGGGCAAACTGAAAACTCTCCAACGGTGGAGACTCTGGCAGGGGTGGCAAAGATGGTAACGAATGATCGAACCACACTGCTTCAGGCAAGGGTTCTGTCACCTCACTGCTTACAGGGGGTTCAAAAGAAGCAAGCGGTAAAGGGGATTCCAGAGAAGAAGGTGCCTCCCATGAGGGAAGATCATCAAAGAGAGGGAACTCAGGGTCAGGAAGCTGAACTAACGGTTGTTCAAAGAAGTTGGGGGAAGCCATGGCCACACCCTGAGGCTCCTCAACGGCGGGCAAGGCAGGAGTCTCCCATGCCACCGCCGAAGAAGCCTCGTGGCTCCAGTCGTCTAAAGCAACGGATGGCGGTGCTACCTCAAACGAGGGAACATCGAAGGAGGGTACATCAAACTCGGGGAAAGTCGGGATGTCTACCGTCGCATTGAAGGGGGGTTGCTCGGCTCCTTGAGGCAACACACCTTGCAAGCCCGTTTCATCGGGGAAGTGTTGTAGCTGTTGGTGCAGTACGTCATTCGCTGTGGAGGCTTCAAAGCTGGGGGCTTCAAACAGTAAGGTTTCAAAGGGTGGCTCACTGGGTTCGCTGGCGGGTAACGGTATGTCCCAATCACTCAAGCTCACTTCAGAGGCTAGCTCGTCATTCTCACGAGAGGTTGCTTCCACAACGGCTGCCTCATCCGTCATAGGCCATACAGGTTCAATGGGGTTCACAATGGTGGCAAACGGATCGAAGGCCTCGTTTAACGCAGACTCTAACGGTCCTGCATCGCCCAAGTACACATCATCCGTTGCGGCCAAGGCCTCTAAGTGGCTGGTTGATTCCAAGGCACCGCTCAACCCTTGCGTATGGAAGCCATACCGCTCAGAGTCAGGCGTCTCCTCTTCTACCCACGTTTGATGAAACACCTCGGGTGCAGGAACCTCAGGAAGGGGAAGCTCCATAAACGAGGCCTCGTAAGTTTCAGCCACTTCCTCTAATGGTGCTTCTTCCACATTAAACAAACTTAAATCATCCACCATATGATCGGGTAAGCACGGATGCGGTGGTAACGAGGCTTCTACCAATAAATCGTCTTCAGCTAAATCGTCTTCAGCGGTGCTGACTACCGACGCAGAGAACTCGGTAGCAGATACGGCCTGTTGCAGTAAGGCCAACATTTGTTGCTGTACCGATTCAGGCAGGCTTTTAAGCCACGGGGCTTGAGAATCCACGGCTTGATGAATTAACTGGTTCGCTTCTGAACTCGAGGTTAAAGCATACGCATCTACCGATGTCTCCCGATGTATCTCCGTCGCTTCAGAAGCCGATAACGTAGGTTCTTCCTCGGCTTGAACAGTCGCCATCACAGGTTCAATCACAGGCTCAACCACAGGTCCAATCACAGGCTCCTGTGCTTGTTCTGTCGGGTTGGGGGGTAAGCTCTGCGTCATTAATGCCAACGTCTCTTGAGCCTTCGCCCCTAAAAATAACACGGGTAACTCATCGGTTAAGCGTCCCTTTAAATAACAGGTCTGCCGATGCGTATCCATGTGTAAGTAAAGCGAAGCCTGCTGTGGGTGTTGTGTTAACGGCATGGGGGCTAAAATACTCTGCCACTGCACATCGTTTAACGCCCCTACAGATAGCGATTCCCACTGAGCTTGATGCCCCACATACAACAGTGGTAAAGCCGATACCAAGTTGGGTTTCTTTTTACGTTGGGCATGTAATAGTTGCATTAACCAGCCGATAGACGTGGGGGTTTGTTCACTAACATCAATGACCCACGCTGTGGCCGTGGGGGCATGGTTGGTTAAAGCTTCTGGATGAATCAGGCGTTGGCCTTGGTGATGAGCAAACACCGAGGCTTCCTCTAGCTTATCTAAGGCTCGTTGCCAAAGCACATGCTTTGGTGCTTCTACTAAGCGTTGCACTTGCTCTAGGGTTTGCAAAGGCTGAGTCAACTGACTCAATAACTGCAACCATTCTTGCCACGCTTGGGCTTGCAAGGGTGCGGGCCAATGCTGAATCAAGGCTTCGCCTAGGGCATCAACACCCACCTCTTCCAAAAGCATAAACACATCTTGCCCTAGCGTATACGGCTGGATATTCGGTAGTTGATGCTGTTTAAACACCCCTAAGTGGTCAATAATCAAGGGTAGGCAATGATGATTTCGCCACGCCAGTGCCACCGTCACGGTGGCCTCTAGCAAGGCCTCTTCTTGCGTACTACTTAACAGGGTATGGGGGGCATGGGGGGGGAGTAGGGGAAGCGTCAGTGTAGGGAAATCGTTCGGTAACAGTGGCTTAACGCCTTGCTGAAGTTCAGCTGGCAACGAGGCGATTAACTGTTGCCACCACGCTTCGGTATCTACCAAACTCACCTGTTGGGGATGGGTAATTAAACTGCCTTGAATAGGGGTTAAACGACACCATATCTCTTGCTCTGCTTGGCTATCGCTTCGATAATCCGTGACTTGATATAAACTTTGTACCCCTTGCTGGGCATGGACATGTACCCACTGCCCTAATTGCCAAGGGCTGGTGCTAGAAACGCACACGACTAATTCTTGCGATTCAACTTGATAGCGTTTGATGGGGATAAGGCTAAGGGGTGGACTATCTGAGGAAGCGAGCATCGATTTTATTACCTTAATTTTGCTAATGATTCAAACCTTCTATAAAGACCTCTGCAAAAGCCCATTCGGGTGTGCAATGAAGCGTTGAACGCTAGAAGCGTAAAAAGCTAAAAAATGGGGCTTATAGGGGCGAAGCCCCTATAAATACTGAAGGGGGGAGAGCTTGAGAGGGAGGAACGGCCTCTCAAAGTCGTCTGAAAGACGACACAAAACGAGGAACTTAGAAACCTCGAAAAACCCTTTTTCAGAGGTTTCTATAGAAAACTTTTTATACAACAGTATAGCATAGTTTGCACGTCGTTGAGCATCACTCCACCCCCAGCCAAGGCAAAAGCATGAAAGAGTGTGAATTGGCGTGTGTTTGATTCATAGAGTGTGATTTCTTTGGCCTGAATTGCGTAGCTCTGAAGGCCAAAGTGGGGTCAAGGGGCAACGCCCCTTGCACGCAGGGGGATCGCCAAGGGG
>JBJTUB010000314.1:0-2203 GCA_046080465.1 Vampirovibrionales bacterium
TTTAACTGTAAGGAAGATCGTGTGGCGTATATTGAGGATTTCGTGTATGCTTATAACCGTACCCGATTAAAATGTATCGGTTACAAAGCCCCTCTTAAACATCTTTGTAATCATGCGAAACAATACACCTTAGGGAGAGGGCTGGGGTGAGGGAGGCCGTTCGGCTTGTGCGATGAGGCCCGTGGCTTTGTGCTATTTTTTGTAGTGAGGCATTCCAATACGCATGTAACGTATGGCTGTTGAACCTGTCGTTCCAGCCCTTTATTGTAATATTAGGATACTCTTGAGCTATGCTAGTAACTGTTTTATAAAAAATAGATGACAAGGCTCGTTTTTGTTTTTCGTTTTCGATAAGCTCAAAATAGCTTATCCATGAAAACTCTTTTTCTCTGGCAGGATGGGCAACCCTTAGTATCAAGGTTTTCTTTTGTTGTTTGTTGTGGCTATTTCGGTTAAACTTTTTATGGATTTTAAAAGGCTCCTACCGACTCTCTCTCCTCAAACAAGAAAGCCCAAACGAGTGACAACGTTCAACCCAACCCAATCAACTGCCGTGGTGGGGACGCCCCGCTTACAAGACCACTCGTGGCCAGAATCGCCTATGCCTTTGCACCACGCCGTGCAGGCTCATCCCTTTCCACACGCTCCTGACTCCCCTTTGGGCGAAGTTGTGCTGAACACCCCCCTATGGCAAGAGCTGGGGCTGGATACCCTCCCCCTCAACGAGGCCGAGCGCAGGGCGTGGCTCCTAGGGCAACCCCCACAGGGCTTCCCCACTCCCACGGCGACGGTTTACAGTGGCTGGCAGTTTGGGCATTATGTACCGCAACTGGGCGATGGCCGAGCCCTGTTCATTGGCGAGGTACAGCACCACGGCCAACACACCGAACTCCAGCTAAAAGGGGCAGGGCGAACGCCGTTTTCCCGCATGGGCGATGGCTTTGCCGTCTTGCGTTCCAGCATTCGAGAGTTTTTAGCCAGCGAGGCCATGGCCGCCTTGGGCATTCCCACCACACGCGCCTTGGCCTTGATACACATCCCCCAGCAGGTGGTGTACCGTGAAGAGGATGAGACGGCAGCGGTAGTGTGTCGTACCGCGGAAAGTTTTTTACGCTTTGGCCATGTGCAGTTTTATCATCATCGGGGCGAGGTAGCCATGGTGGAAGCCTTGCTTCGCTATGCGATGGAGCATCACTACGCCAACGAGGTAGACCCCCTGTTGCCGTGGGCCGAACAGGTAAAAGCCTTGGGCTTGGCCGTTACCGAACGTACCGCCCACTTGGTAGCCCATTGGCAAGCCGTGGGGTTTTGCCACGGAGTGCTGAATACCGATAACCTATCGCTACTGGGGCTGACCCTCGATTACGGCCCCTACGGCTTTTTAGATGCAGCCGATTTCACCCACATTTGCAACCACAGCGACCATTACGGCCGTTACGCCTACAGCCAACAACCACCCGTGGTATTGTGGAATCTGCTACGGCTGAGTGATTGTTTTGCTCCGTGGTTGGGTGGCGCCAAAAGCGAAACGCTTGAAGCCTACCAAGAGGCTCAATCGCTGGCCTTTGAAAAAGCCTTTTACACCCGAACCACACAACTATTGCAGGCCAAGTTTGGGTTAAATCAACCCGCCCATGTAGGCAAGGCCGTGGGGCCATTGTTGCAAGAAGGTTTAAAGCTATTGCACCAACACCGCCCCGATTACACCTTGTTTTTTAGGCGTTTGGGCGATTTGGCAGGCATCTCTGTACAGGCGTTGAATCCCGCCGAAGCACTGGAAATGCTGGGCTTGCCCGCTAGTAATGAGGCTGTACTTGCGTGGTGGCAGGCGTACCAAGCCCAACGACAGTTGGATACCCGCCCCCCGCACGAACAGCAAGCGGCCATGCACGCCGTGAACCCCGCCTTGGTGTGCCGCAATTACTTAGCTCAAACTGTGATTGAATCGGCAGAACAAGGCGATTGGCAACCCTTTTATCAGTTATGGCAGGGGCTACAGCATCCGTATAGCGTGGATGCCACCTTGCCCTCGGCGTGGTATCAAGCCCCCCCTGTGTGGAGTCAAGAATTGTGCGTCAGTTGTAGCTCGTAGTAGTAGAGTGTTGTAAGACTATTTAAAAACACCTGAGGAAAAGGATTGAGGTTTCGGAATAAGTTGTGGGATGGAGTCTCGTTTTGTAAAAAGAGGGTATTTTCGAGATTT
>JBJTUB010000315.1:0-3618 GCA_046080465.1 Vampirovibrionales bacterium
ATCAACAGATTCGTTTAGCTGCCGACTTGCCAGCCACGGTACATCGCCTTCGAGAACTCTGACTTTTAGGGTCTCCTGAGAACTGCTCCTTCTCCTCTTGACAGGCACACTGGCAGGGGCAGAATCACTAGAAGATATTATTGATTACGGCAAAACAAAGTTAGACTTCTTAAGAACATTGTTACCGTTTGAGCAAGGACTTCCCTCCGTATTTACGCTTCAACGTCTTTTGGAAGCCCTCAATCCCAAAGCGTTTCGAGAGTGCTTTACGGCGTGGATGCAAGAGGTTCACAGCACCCTAGGAACGCACATCGCCATCGATGGAAAAAGCGTCAGACACTCGTTTGCTCCTGGGGAAAAGCCCCTCCACTTGGTTTCAGCTTGGGGGAGTCAAAGCCGTTGCCTTTTAGGGCAATGCCGTGTTTCTGAGAAGAGCAATGAAATTACAGCGATTCCTGAACTCCTCTCCTTGCTCAATTTAAAAGGACAAGTGATCACCATCGATGCCATGGGAACCCAGCATGCCATTGCCTCTCAAATTAAGGCAGGCGGTGGAGACTATATCTTAGCTCTGAAAGGAAATCAAGGCTCGTTGCATGCGGAGGTGTCTTCATTTTTAAGTCAGCAAAAAGACGAAGGGTTTCGTTTTGCACAGGCTCGCTGGGAACAGCAGAGTCAGATTGAAAAGCGAGAAGGTCGTGTAGAACAACGCCGTTGCTGGATCAGTGAGGATGTGGCTTGGCTTCAAACACAGCACCCGCTTTGGGCAAGTATTCGGAGTCTCCTCTGCCTTGAGCGACAACGAGGGGAGCGGGTCGAGTGCCGTTATTATGTGAGTTCATTGAGTGGGGTGAGTGCTGAGGAGATGGCTCGCAGGGTGCGTCGTCACTGGTCGATAGAAAACGAATGTCACTGGGTGTTGGATGTGGTGTTTAAGGATGATGCGAGCCGTGTGCAACGGGGAGCAGAGAACTTTCATACGATAAGACAGGTTGCGATGCGAGGGGCGAGGGCTTACAAAGACACGCTTGAGAAGCCTCCTAGTTTGAGGCGACTTCTCAAGCAGGCAGGTTGGAACAATGAAATCATGCTCCAACTTCTACAAACTCTCTAATTCTTTCATGCTTTTGCCCTGCGCTTTTTTACCCTGTTTGATGGAAAGATAACACGAAAAGTGATTGTGTGGAGTGATGGCATGCAAGCCACCACTCCTGAAGCAATAAACGAGTCGTTATAAATACTCTAACACGTCTGAGAGTCGTTGCATGTTTGAACTCGCTTGTTTCAGGCTTTTCTGGGTTATATCACCTCTAAGCTGCCTTACTATCTCTAAGGCACTTGGTTTTATGTGATTTATTAGATCACTTCCACCCAGTTGTTTTAGTTGTTCCTCTAGATTAACTAACAGAGGTAGAATGGTTGAGGCATTTAGTCCCTTGTTTAGTTCCATCTTTAGTTCACTAATCGTGTTTCTAATGAGAGGAACAGCTGCTTCATTTTGTTGTTCTAATACGGCGTTCGCTTGTTTCGTTGCCTGTGCCAAAGGCGAGTTAGGATAGGCACTTATATGCAATCTTTTTATGAAATCTAGCTCCTTTTGTATCTCTGTAAGCGTACTCGCTAGATGGAGTCTTGCATTTCCAATTCTTGCATTTCCAATGTGGAATACGTCTCCATTTCCAGAGATAGTCCTGTTTAGAGCCTCCTTTTGCTTCAACAACGGTAGAGCGCTTTTTAAGTTATCGATTGCTTGAGATGCAAACGAGTTTGTTGATTTTTCATCGCCTAAGAGCGTTATAAGCTTTTGGAGATCTTGTTCTGAAAGGTCTTTTGGAGCTTTCCCCAAAATAGCTTCCATGGCTAGAATCGCTTGATTTGGAGCGTTAGAACCTTGGCGAATGTTGCTGGAAGCGGAAGATGATTTCGTGTAGGCGTAAGCAGTGACGGGTGATGTTAACATGTAAGGTTTCCTTTTTCAGATCGTACTATAATAATTAGAACCCTTAAGAATAATTAGAACCCTTAAGAGTTCTTAATTGCTCTAAAAACTAAACAGGGATAATGATGCGTAGCACTTTGGCAACGTAGTTTCTGCTATACTAAACAGTAGAAATTAAAAGGACTAAACGATGACTGCTCTCAACACCCTAAAAAAAGCCCCTGCCCTCAAGCCCCAAAGCCGTATTGCCCTCTGTTCGCCGGCGGGGGTGGTGGGCGAACGTCGCCTCGCCGAAGGTGTGGCGTGGCTAGCATCGCAAGGCTACTGCCCCTTGCCGATGCCCCACGCTGCCGATGATTGTGGCTATCTAGCAGGCACCGATGCCGATCGAGCCAGCGATTTCATGACGGCCTTGCTCGACCCCACTGTGGATGCCATTCTGTTTACCAAAGGGGGCTACGGCTGTGCCAAGCTACTCCCACTGTTAGATTGGCAGGCTCTGGCGGCTATTGAAACCCCCAAGCTATTGATGGGCTTTAGCGATATTACTGTGCTGTTGACGGCGTTTTATCATCGTCTAGGGTGGGTGGGGGTGTATAGCCCCATGCTAGCCAGTAATCTGATTGTCAGCGATCAGCACTGGACACGTGAACAGTGGCAACGCACTACCACCGCTACCGTGCTGGATCTTCCTTTTAGCGTGGCGAACCTAGCAACGTATGAACCCCTCTACCCCGAGGCGGGTGACGTGATCGTGGAAGCTCCGTTGTATGTGGCCAACTTGACCCTGTTAGCCAGTTTGTGTGGCACTCCATGGCAATCCCGCACTGATGGGCATTTATTGGTGTTGGAAGATTGGAAGGAAAGCGATTACAGCTTGGATAGGCAGTTTAACCAACTGAAGCAAGCAGGGCTGTTTGATAATTTAGCGGGGCTGTTGTTGGCTGATTGGGCCTATACCCAGCGTCAATGTGAGCTTCCCTTGCCCCAGCTATTGGCGAGCTTTGTGGCGGATAAAGCCATTCCCGCTGTGGGGTTTGGTTGGATGTGTGGCCATGGCGAGCAAACCACGACGTTACCGATAGGAACTCAGGCTCGGTGGGATGTCGCTACAGGGCAACTTACGCTAGTAGAGCCATGGTTTTGCGATTAATGCCGTACAGGCACGGTGACACAGTACGGAGCCACTACGGCTTCTGCCCACGATTGCAAGCCAAAGGTTGCCAACACCCATGCTACAGGCAGCACCCACAGGGGTAATACAGCAACAGGGCGATTTGGTTGAGAGGAACGGCGTTTAAGCAAACGATTGGCAACCATAAGACATTCCTTATTGAACACAATCACAACAAAACAATAATTTTTATCTATTATTGTCTTATCTTATTTATGCCAGTAACCTTCGGCAGAAATGTTAAAACTTAAAAAGAAACCGATAACAGTGATAAAGAAGACAATGAGAGGAAAAGCAACCTTGAAAGCCTCTTTTAGTATACGGTTTTTAAAGCTATCGGTCAAGCAGGGGCGTTACTTGAGGCAAATGTTATAGTTTGTTACATTAAGTGGGTAATGCAACACCACTATGTTCAGTGTAAACTAACCAAGCATTGAGAACATCGTTTATTCGCTTTATTTTAAGAAAGTGCTTTTGTTTAGGGGCTGTTTGCAAATAGTTGCAT
>JBJTUB010000316.1:0-2626 GCA_046080465.1 Vampirovibrionales bacterium
GATTTCAGATGATATTCGAAGTGTTAAGGCAAGCGGTGTGTGACTGTAGTATTATACAATTTGAAGAAGGCCATTGGGTTTCACCTATTTGCCGAGAGCAACGCCCCCGACAAACTCTCCCTTCCAAGCTTTTATCTTAGCCCCTATGGGGCTAACGCCCCCATTGCCCCCCAAAAAAGAAACTGTTTCTTACGCTATTTAAACTGAGAGTTGGTATAACTATAACGAGGGTTTTCTAAAACCTCTGAACACATAGCCTTGTTTACGGTAAACTCAATTTATGTTATCGTCGTTTAATACCATTTTTAGAAATGAGATTCTCGATGCCTCTACACAGCCTGACTCTACCTGTTGGCCCCCTGCAATGCAACTGCACACTGGTATGGAACGATACCACCCACGAAGCTATTATTATTGACCCTGGGGGCGATGCCGATAAATTATTGGCGTTACTGCAAGAAAAAGGCCTCACCCTGCGTGCCTGCTACCATACCCACGCCCACTTTGATCACTTTATGGCCAGCGAGCAGCTACGCCAAGCCACGGGGGCGAGCTTGTGGCTGAACGAAGGCGATTTGTTTTTGTGGCAAAACCTAGAGCTTCAATGCCAACGCTTCCGCCTACCCACGGCATGGATTACCCAACCCGAAGCCCCCGATGGCCTGCTAGAAGATGAACAACCCCTACTACTAGGGGAAAGCGTGGTGGGTACGGTGCATCACACCCCAGGGCATACCCCAGGATCGTGTTGTTTTGAAGTACCCGAGGCGGAACTGATTTTAAGTGGCGATACTCTGTTTAAACAAGGCGTGGGGCGTACCGATTTATGGGGGGGCAACAGCCAGCAGTTAAAGGAATCGTTAAAACGCATGGTGCAACGCCTGAACCCCAGCTATACCGTGGTAGCAGGGCATGGCCCCAGCACCACCTTGGAGGCTGAAGAACGCAGCAATCCGTATTTGTAGCAGTCGTTTTTTATTGATACATCAAATCCAATAACTGCTTATTACGACAGATAGAAGATACACTTGTAGAGCAAATAAATGTGGCTGTTACTAGTTCACCAGGCCTAGCAATGACAGGGGTACCACTAATAGTTGTTATAGTTTGCGGAGTACTTTGGGTCAAGTTCGCCCAATAATCCATTTGGTCAATACCCGTAATATTGGGGCCAGCGTCACCATTATAATCCAGTTTGAAGCTCATTCCGTAACTTGAAAAAGTGGCCATAGCCACCCCCACTCCTGAGGGGAAAATGGCACCTGGATTAGTTAACTTGGTAGTATACCACAGCCCCCCATAAAGCGATTGTGGGGTACACCCTTCGTTTTCAGCACTGGTAGGACACCACCGAGCAAGAGTTGCTTTACTAGCAAAATAAGTGGCAAAATCTGCAGGCTGTACTCCTTCTGCATTCGCTTGATATACAATTTGGCTTAAAGTGGTTATCGCTTCTTTTAAGGCGGCTTTTTTCTTGGCCTGTTCTACATTATTGAAAATGCTCGGTAAGGTTAATGCACTTATCAATCCCAAAACAGCTAAGCTAATCAATAACTCTGAAAGAGTAAATCCTTTTTTATTTGTGTGATAATGGGTGCGTGGGTGCATGGGTAGGGCTCCAATTCTTTTTGTATGTAAGAATAGCGTAATAACTACTCTCCAAGTGTATCGGCCGAGACAAAATAAAACTTTAATTTCTCAATTGTTTGAACGAGCATTGACGCTTGTTTAAAATCGATAGGCTATCTTTGCAATTCGCCTTGTTGTTTGTTTGTGATATGCTAATAAAAAACTTCTTTAAGGGCTATTTGTAAATAGTTGCATCCCTATCCTAAAAAAGATGTCATTGGCGAGCCGTTAGGCGTGACAATCCCCCGCATAAAAGCGATAAGGCTAAGGAGATTGCTTTATTACGTTCGCAATGACGGACGTTTTCAATAGGGCTGGTCTCAATAAAAAGGCGACTACCTTACAGAAGTTACACACTTTTTATTAGAAAGTCCCCTACCCCATGATGATGCTTGATATTAAAACCCTGCGTGAACAAACCGCCCACAGCGAAGCCCAACTGCAACGCCGTAACCCCGAGCTAACGTTGGCTCCGCTTTTGGCTTTGGATGAACAACGCCGAGAGCTATTGCAACAAGAAGAAAACCTGCGAAGCCAACGCAACCAGTTAAGCAAACAGGTAGGTGAACTCAAACGCCAAGGGCAAGATGCCACCGCCGTACTGGAGGCTAGCAAGCAGCTAGCCGAGGCGATTAAACAGTTGGAAGCGGATAAAGACACCCTAGAAGCCCAACAGCAAGCATGGCTATTAACCACTCCCAATCTACCCCATGACACCGTACCCACAGGCCACAGCGAGGAAGACAATGTGGAGCTACACCGTTGGGGCTGCGAGTTGAAGCAAACACCTAGTGACGCGCCCCCCCTGAAAGAACACTGGGAACTGGCCACCGATTTAGGTTGGCTAGAGTTTGAGCGTGCCGTTAAGGTGTCTAAATCGCGGTTTTCTCTGTTTAAAGGGCAGGGGGCGAGGCTGATGTCGGCCTTGATTCGTTTTATGTTGGATGTGCATACCACCCAGCACGGCTACACAGAATGTATGCCTCCCTTATTGGTG
>JBJTUB010000317.1:0-3372 GCA_046080465.1 Vampirovibrionales bacterium
AGGTTTAGACGACTTTTTTCAAAATAGCTTTTAGTTAATACTCTCTAAATTAAATGAGTCCTTCCAAAAGAAACATGGCCTTAATCTTCCTTTATTAAACGGGAAAGCCACGCTGGTTCGTACGTCTCGTGATCAAACAACAAAGGTCGATAGAAGTTATGTTACCTTAAAGGATGGAAAAAGAGCAGAAACCATTATGAACTACAATACAGGTATAAAAACGACCACAATTTATGATTCAAATAATTCGGTTATATCTAAATGGCAGGCAATCTATGAGGTTCGAAAAGGTAGTAACAAAGATCACACAGGCGACTGGGACTTAAAACAAAAGGGATTTCAAATAAAAAGGTAAAAAGGTAAAACCCTAAATGAAACGACACTCTTTAACCTCTTGGTGTTAATGTTTGTTTTTGGCGTTGCACGGTAAATATAGATTCAATGATGTGTAAACCATTATTCCTACTAAGTTTAAGACGGTCTATCTCGTTTTGTGTTTAAATAATGGTCTAAATACTTGTGGTAATTAAGTTTTAAGCTGTCAAAATCTATATTTAACGTGCAACGCCTTGTTTTTTATTAGGGTGTTTGGTTGGGTTTGTGCTATAGTGGGCAACAGTTTCATACCAATTCACACATTAAATGACGTGTGTCGCTTTCGGTGTCGCTACGATTCTCGATGTGCTTATGTACCTTTATGTACACCGCACACGTTTCTAGCGAGTCTAGACTCCTAGAAATCAACTACACGCTATTCAATCTGTGAAATGGTATCAGCTACCGCCCTCTGGTAGCTTGTGTGTTTTATAGACTGTTGAGGTTTACTATTCATGACAACACCTACACTCACCGCCCCACCCGTGCAAGCCATCCCCGCTGAAGGCTACAGCCTTGAACACATCGAGGCCGTGTACCAACAGCCGTTTATGGAGCTGGTGTTTCAAGCCGCCAGTGTGCATCGTCAACATTGGGCGAACAACGAGGTTCAACTCGCCACCTTGGCCAACATTAAAAGCGGTAAATGCCCCGAAGATTGCAAGTACTGCCCGCAATCTTCTAAATATCACACAGGCGTGGAAAGCTACGATCTCCCCCCGCTAGAAGATATTGCCCAACAAGCCCAACAGGCCAAAGCCAACGGCTCCTCTCGGTTTTGCATGGGGGCGGCATGGCGGACTCCTCCGAGTGAAACGCACTTTAACCATGTACTAGATATGGTTAAAACAGTGAAAGAAACAGGCCTTGAAGCTTGCGTTACCTTGGGCATGGTGAATGCCCAACAGGCTCAACGCTTGAAGGAAGCAGGCTTAACCGCCTATAACCACAACTTAGATACATCGCCCAAATACTACCCAGAAATTATTAGCACCCGCACCTATGAAGATCGCTTGAACACCCTTAAAGCCGTAGGCGATGCAGGTTTGCAAGTGTGCAGTGGGGGTATTTTAGGCATGGGCGAAACCCAAACCCACCGCTTGGAGTTGTTGCAAGCCCTCTCTCAACTAGAACACCCGCCCGAATCTATCCCCATTAACTGCCTTGTGCCTGTAGAAGGCACACCGCTAGAAGCTCAGCCCCCTGTCGATCCGATTGAGTTAGTGCGGATGGTGGCCACGGCTCGCATCCTCTTCCCCAAAGCCAAAGTGCGGCTTTCAGCAGGGCGGTTAACGCTAAGTGACGAGGCTCAAGCCCTCTGCTTCTTAGCAGGGGCAAACTCCATGTTTGCAGGCGAAAGGCTCCTCACCACCCCCAACCCTGGTGTCTGCCGAGACACGCAACTGTTTGAAAAACTCAACCTTTCTGCAGTTTAAGGGCGTTCGCCCCCGGCCCATTCGGGCGTGCGATGAAGGGTTGAACGCTGGAGCCGTTCGGCTACGCAGTGAGGGGTGTTGAGTCTGTTGCGTCAAACAGCGAACGGATACAACAAGCAAAAGCATTAAGGTGAGTCTCTGAAAAAGAAACTCACCTTAATATTTAATATTCTGGGGCGAGAGGATTCGAACCTATGAATGCCGGAACCAAAACCCGGTGCCTTACCACTTGGCGACGCCCCATTAGTTACCCTGTTGTCTGTAGGTATGCTTCTATTTTTATAAAAAACAAAGGTTCTTGTCAAGATATTTTTCTATAGAAAGCTCTGAAAAAAGGTTTTTCGAGTGTTCTAAGTCCTTCGTTTTACATTGCCCTACGGGCAATCTTGAGAGGCCGTTCCTCCCTCTCAAACTCTCCCCCCTAGAGTATTTATAGGGGCTTCGCCCCTATAGACCCGTTTTTAAAAAGGGGTTTACGCAACCAGCTTTCAACACTTCATTGCACGCCCGAATGGGCTTTGCAGAGGTTTCTATAGCAATAGCCAAGCTTCATACAGTATCCAACTCCCCGCCCCTAGTAAACAGAGACTACTCAACCATTCCAAGCCATATAAACACCGCTGAAACCACGGCCAGCGTCGAGCTGCAGGCAACACAATCCCCAACACTAGCAAGGGCAAGGCCTGCCCTAAGCCATACACCAAAAACCCGATATACTTCAGCCAAACAGGCTCTATATGCCCCACCACCACCGAGGCACTAATCAAGGCGGGCGAGGCACAAGGCGTGGTGGCCATCGCAAACACCACTGCAAGCAAGGGCAAACGTAATACCGAAGGAACCTTGGTAGCCAAACCATGCAACCACTGCTGCCCCTGTTGCAGGCGTTGTACCCCCTGTTGCCATACCCTAGCCTGCACAAACGGAGGCTCTGTGTTGCTAAACAACGTTTGAGCCAACAAGCTAAAGCCCATGCCTAAAATAACCACACCTAGCCCCGCCTGTACCAACGGATGAAACCATAAGCCATAGCTTAACCACTTAGCCACAAACACCACACTGCCCAGCACACCATACACCACACCTAGGCATCCTGTAAACAACAACCACAAGCGTTTTTTGTGTCGCTTTGGAGCCTCGCCTTCGGGAGAATCGGAGGCATGTACTCCTAAAATATACCCCAACCATAGCGGAATCAAAGCCGCATTACAGGGAGCTAGCCCTGCTAATAACCCTAACATTAATAACACAACAAAAGCCCACGATGCTGGCAAGTGGGCAAGCTGATAAATCAAGAAATCGAGCTGAAACATACAAACTGGTACTTTACGCCTAAAAGAATGAATCACTTTGATTGTACTACAAAAATAATGAACACGATGCCGTGTTTCGACAAGCAACACTTATAGAAGCCTCTGCAAAAGCCCATTCGGGCGTGCAATGAGTCGATGAACGTTGGTTGTGTCAGACAGCAAGTTTGTTTCGCAGAGTTTTCTATAGAAAGCTCTGTAAAAGGTTAGGATGAGGGAAACGCATGCTACACCTAAGTTGGTGAAATCCC
>JBJTUB010000318.1:0-3692 GCA_046080465.1 Vampirovibrionales bacterium
TTAACGTTTAAACTTTGTTTTTATTGCTCATACCATTTTTACAAATGAAGGGCGACTAGCTGATTTCTAGGAGGCTAGACTCGCAGATGAGTGCGGTGTACAGAGACGACCATAAGCTCATCGAGAAACGAAAGCGGTAGATGCCCTTTATTTATAAAATTGGTATCACTCTCAAACATAAAACAAGCCCTGTCGCTTTTTGAAAAACAACAGGGCTGTAAATACGGAGACCAAACTTAACCGCTACACATAATACAATCGTCTGGATTATCTAACGAACAAGCCAACTGAGCCTGTGCTTCTTCAAACGCCGCCGCCGAGTTTAACACAGGGGGAGTCGCAAACGCGGTGTTCCCTTGAGGCTTACTGGGTTCGTTCAGCATTTCTTTATCTACGGTAAACTTAATGGCATCCACCGCCGCATTAGAACGCAAGTAATACATGCCCGTTTTCAGGCCTTTCTTCCAAGCATAAAAGTGCATCGACCCCATTTTGGCAAAATTCGGGTTGGTCATGTGAATGTTCAAACTTTGGCTTTGGCAAATAAACACCCCTCGATCAGCAGACATATCAATCAGATCTCGTTGCTTGATTTCCCACACGGTTTTGTACATGCCCTTCAAAGCATCAGGAATGTTAGGAATGCTTTGAATCGAGCCATTGGCCGCAATAATACGATGCTTCATGCGTTCATCCCACAAGCCCAAGGCTATCAAATCCTTCACCAAATACTTGTTCACAATCGTAAACTCGCCAGAAAGTACTCGCCGTGTGTAAATATTGCTGGTGTAGGGTTCAAAGCACTCGTTGTTGCCTAAAATCTGAGAGGTTGAGGCTGTCGGCATCGGGGCAAGCAAAAGACTGTTACGAATACCGTGGGTTTGAATCTGTTGCTTCAGCGTCTGCCAATCGTAGCGGGTGGCGGTTTCGCCCCACATATCAAATTGCAACACGCCTTGGCTCGCAGGCGAACCTGCAAAGGTTTCGTAAGGGCCGTGCTGTTTGGCAAGCTCCATCGAAGCCTCTAAGGCACCGTGATAAATCGTTTCAAAAATATCACGGTTTAACTGTTTGGCGGCAGGGCTATCAAAGGGCATCCGCAATAACAAAAAGGCATCGGCCAAGCCTTGCACCCCAATGCCAATGGGGCGGTGTCTCAGGTTAGAACGCTGGGTTTCAGGCAGGGGATAGTAGTTGATATCAATAATTTTGTTTAGGTTGCGTGTCACCGTTTTCGTGACTTGATGCAATTTATCAAAATCGAACTTATCGGCCGTAACAAACCGACTCAACGCAATACTGGCCAAGTTACAGACGGCCACTTCATCTTTATCCGTGTATTCAATAATTTCTGTACACAAGTTGGACGATTTAATGGTACCCAAGTTTTTTTGGTTGCTTTTGCCATTACACGCATCTTTGTACAGCATAAACGGAGCCCCCGTTTCGATTTGCGATTCCAACACCGCAAACCATAAATCTCTGGCACGCACCACGCGTCGAGCCTTGCCATCCGCTTCGTACTGGGTGTACAGCGTCACAAAAGCGTCGCCATGCACATCGGCCAAACCAGGGGCTTCGTTCGGGCAGAACAAGCTCCATTCGGCATCCTCTTCTACCCGTTGCATAAACAAATCGGGAATCCACAACGCGGTAAACAAATCTCTGGCTCGCAACTCTTCTTTGCCGTGGTTTTTACGCAAATCTAAAAACTCAAACACATCGGCGTGCCACGGTTCTAGGTAAACGGCAAAGGCTCCTTTACGCTTATTGCCCCCTTGATCCACATAGCGAGCCGTATCGTTAAACACTCGCAACATAGGTACAATGCCGTTAGAGGTTCCGTTGGTACCTTTAATATAGCTACCCTTGGCACGCACGTTATGGATATGCAAGCCAATACCGCCAGCGTTTTTAGAAATTAAGGCCGTTTGCTTGAGCGTATCGTAAATACCGCCGATGCTATCTTCTTGCATTCCTAGCAAAAAGCAGGAAGAGAGTTGCGGATGAGGCGTACCCGCATTAAATAACGTAGGCGAAGCATGGGTAAACCACTTCTCGCTCATTAAATTGTAGGTTTCAATAGCGGCATCAATATCATCTTGATGGATACCCACGGCGACCCGCATCCACATGTGCTGAGGACGTTCGGCCACCTTGCCATGTAGCTTCAATAGGTAGCTACGCTCTAGGGTTTTAAAGCCAAAATAATCGAACAAATAATCTCGTTCATACCGAATGGCCGCATCTAAACGGCGAGCGTTGGCCTGAATCACCTCATGAGCGTGCGGCGACAGTAGCGGGGCGGCCTGTTCGCTACGTTCATCTACGTAGGTAAATAAATCAGTCATGACACTACTAAACGAGGCTTTGGTTTTTTTATGAAGATTGGAAACGGCCAAACGAGCGGCCAACATCGCATAATCGGGATGAATGGAGGTCATGCTGGCGGCGGTTTCAGCGGCAAGCTGATCCAGTTGCTCGGTACTTACGCCATCGTAGATGCCATCCACCACCCGTTTAGCAATCTCAATAGGTTCTACAAAACGATGACCTAAATCAAAACAGAGGGATTGAATCCGATCTAAAATCTCGTCAAAGCGTACTTCTTCACGCCGACCATCACGCTTAACAACATGCACAACCATCATCATGTGGGGTACCTTTCAAAAAGATAAAACAATAAAATAGACGAGTCATCGGCCATGCTATATCAATACATAACATTGCCACCAAGGGATTCAAGTATCACATGAGGGTTGAACAAAACAATCGCTCTCTACACCAGTGTGGCTGCACTCGCTACAGTGCATCATGGATTCTCTCTAAAAACAGCAATGACATTAACAGGTTTGATTATAAAATGATTGTACCTAATCCTAACTTTATTTGCAAGTAAACGTATTGTTAAGGTTGTACTCTTAAGATAAGAGGCTTATCCCCTTTGACTGGGAGCCTTTAAATCCAGCTCTAGGGCGTGAATTTGAGCCTGAAGTTCGGCCTTGAGCGTGGCCTGTACATGCCGAAACCGCTGCATGGTAGGCATGCCTTCAAACACGGCACTCACCATTTTAACCGCCAAGTGGCTGCCACCAAGTTTGTTGCCTGCATGCCCTGCATGAAGGTGGCTATTATCCACTAGTTCAAACTCGTCGGGTTGATAGGTGTCTCGTAGTTTCTGCTCTACCAGCGTGGCCATGGATAGTGTCATTGGCGTATCTCCTTTGCGATTCAATTAGATAGTGTCGTCATAAGGCCTATAATGGGTAACTTCTGTGTCAAAACAATCCGTTTTTTCGTTATGTACTTCTGTGTACACGCCTTAAAAGCCGTTTGTTTTTCCTTGAACTTCCTCCATTTTTGACCTCGTGACGATACTATCTAGGGATGCTGTTTAGCAGTTGCTTGCATCAAGCCTCCCTAAAAACAAAACGCATTATAGCGAAGACACACGATGAATACAAATCTATTTATGGTATAGTGGAATTACTATTTTTCCGTACATTCCTAAGTTCCTCGTTTCGCATTGCCCTACGGGCAATCTTGAGAGGCCGTTCCTCCCTCTCAAACTCTCCCCCTGGAGTTATTAACGGGGGCTAACGCCCCCGTTGCCCCAACACAATACACTTGTTTTAAAATTTGACAACTAACGAAACAAGCCTTTGAAAACTTAAAAAGATATAACCCCGAAG
>JBJTUB010000319.1:0-4271 GCA_046080465.1 Vampirovibrionales bacterium
ATCGGTAAACACAAACATATCGTCGTAGGTGGTGGTCATCGTTCAGGGGCTTTCTATCTAGGGTGATGGTTTAACAAATTGTTTCTTCTTGAAGAATCTCAAAAACGGCTCCCATGGCACTATTGGGGGTGTTGCTTTTTCTACTCTGAAGACAGGTTGGGTTCATAGCTTCTTCTTTTTCTGTAAGATAACGTTCATAATTTTGTAACTTGGTAATAAAGACTTCTAAATTGTTTTGTAATAATTTTTGAAAGGGTGGGTGATCTTCAATCGCTGTTTTATAGTTAGTGCCTTCTGAAAACTGTTGAGGTAGGTTTCCAAAATGGCAGATCTGTTTTTTAATTGCATTAGAATCATCAGAAGGCTTTCGGCTAGGATTCGCATTCCATGCCACCAGCCAATCAAAGTTTGGTGCTGTTGGAATAGGAACGGTGATCGTATAATTTTTAAAAAGAGTTTCCATTTTGTTCCGAACTTTTGAGTCTTCTAATGTATCCATATCAAAAACAACAAACACTTTATCATATCTTCTTGCTTGGGTTAACATTTCATCAACAGCTTTTTGTAAGTTACCATGTCCTTGAGCATTTTTCAGGTTTTTACAATTTTTAAATTGTAAGACATAAAAAATATAATCATATTCTGTATCACCTTCTACAACAAAAGCGTAAGGGCTAGTCGTTTTTTGTTTTTTGGGTTTGTTTAATGAAGAACGATTACGAGAACTCATATACTAAATCTCCAACGGTTCATCATCAAACTTCGTGTTAGGCACACCCGAATAAGCCCCTCTCAAGTAGGCTTTATCCAAATGGAAGGGGTCAAAATCTTTGTATTCCACGGGGGATTCTAGCAGGGTCTCATCGGTGTCGTTGTCTCGGCTAATAAACCAGACTTGATCGCCATGAACAAAACTAGGATGCAAAAAGCGAGTATCGTGCGTAGTAAACACCAAGCGATGCCCGTGTGGGTTAGTTTCTTTTTTACGAAAAATGTCAATAATCGCCGAGGCTAAATTGTAATGCAACGATTTTTCGAGTTCATCTATGTAAAACGTTTTAGGGTGTTCTTCTTTATCTGAGTCTTTATCTTCTAGCAAAAAAGTCGTAGCAAATAAAAGAAAAAACTTTTGCGTACCATCGCTTTGTGCTTCAAAGGGAATCCCTTTTCTATTGCTGTGAACAAACCAGAGTTGATCACTTTGTACAACCACATCTTCAATATTAAAATCAGCCAGCTTGCATAAGTTTAACAGTCGCTGTTTAAACTGTGAATTGTCTAAGCGTTTTTTTACCAACCTAATAATGTTGACTTTATCATCTGACTTGTACATAAAGTCGAAGAGTCTAAAAAACTGGTTGTAATCACTATGTAGAACTAAGCGATAAGGCTCCAACACTTCTAAAAATGCGTTGTAACATAGTAAGTTGAAGGGCGATTGAACCTTTTGCTTAATTCGATCTTGTTCTTCGGATTCAAAAAGAGCTATCTCTGTTCCAAACTCATACTTATAGAGTGAATCTAAAGAATTTGACATATCAAATTCACGTTTAAAGATCAGGTGTTTTTCTGTTTTGAGTTCTTCTTTTAAGATGGAAACTTTTTCATCTGTTAAAAAAGCAATCTCCAGCGTATAAATAACAATTTCTTCTGGAAAATATTTAGCTTTACAAGGTATATATTCTAATTCAAATATAATAGGTAATGTTTCATCATAAAAGCAACTTTTATAGACTTGAAACCAAGCTTCATTGCTACCCATATTAAAAAAAGCATTCAAAGCGTATAAATTATAAATAGCTTGCAACAGTGTGCTTTTGCCCGAGGCGTTGGCCCCGTACAGGGCGTTGACCGTGTTGTATTCCACCCCGTGGTACACCCGCCGAGATTCTTCGTTAAAAATGTACAGCTCATCCAAGGCCTTGTCGGCTTCAAACGAGAAGGTCACTTTGTTTTTAAAGCATTTAAAGTTGGTGACGCTAAAGGTTAAGAGCATGGAGGCGGGTCATCACTTTCTAAGTGTGCGTGTAAAACACCTTAAAGTATACCGCTTCAAGGGGGAAAGACAAGTCATTCTACGGTTGTTCTAGGGCAAAAACATGAAAGAAAAGAGTTTTAGTAGAGGGCTAGTTGTCATTACGAACGCATGTAAAGCAATCTTCTACACAGAAGCCGTTATGTTTTGTAAGTCTAGGCTCACCTCGTTTTTAAACACCCACAGAAACACAACAGGCATTCAATGCTTCATCGCACACCCGAATGGGCCTTACAGGCCGATGTTCTCAAAATGCTGATACTGGGGCAAGCCCCCGTGGGGTAAGGTCACGAGCATCCAATCGCACCGAGGCTGTAACCCCGCCAAGGTGGGATGCGTGCTAGGCAGTGTTTGCATCAACGCTAGCAAGCACCGTTGCAAGCGTTCCACCTTGCTGGCAGGAACCTCTACCCCCGTACTGGCACTGGTGGGGCGACGCGTTTTCACCTCCAACCCCACCACATACCGCAGGCAGGGCGAGAGTAAGACTCTATCCAGTTCCCCCAGTTTGCCTGCTCGCCAACGCCGAGCTAGCACGGTATAGCCTTGGTTCACCAAATGGGCTTCGGCAAAGGCTTCGCCTTGTTGGCCGAGTGTTTGGTTCGCAGATGGAGGTGTAGGAGGCATAGGGTGGTCGTTTGAGCCTTAAGTAAACGAGGCAGGCGACGAACAACACGCCTCACTCGATTGAGCTTCGGGTTTATCGAGCAAATGCCCCAAGCGATCTTGCTTGGTTTGCAAATAGCGAAAGTTCTCGGGCAGACGCTCCATAATCAACGGTACTCGCTCATTAACGGCTAGGCCGTAGCCATCCAGCCCTCGTATTTTGCGGGGGTTGTTAGTGAGCAAGTTAAACGTGCGGATGCCTAAATCTAAAATAATTTGAGCCCCCATGCCGTAATCTCGCAAATCGGCTTTAAAGCCAAGGTGATGATTGGCCTCCACCGTATCCATGCCTTCATCTTGCAGGGCGTAGGCTTTTACCTTGTTGAGCAGGCCAATGCCACGGCCTTCATGCTGACGCAAGTACACCACGGCTCCACAGCCCGATTCGGCCACTTGCCTTAACGCAGAATGCAGTTGAAACCCGCAATCGCACCGCAACGACCCCAACAAATCGCCCGTCAAACATTCGCTATGCACTCGCACCAGTGGCACGGTGCCTTCGGGCGGATTCGCTACATCGCCAAACACCAAGGCCACATGCTCTGAGCCGTTGAGTGTGTTTTCGTACCCCACCATGGTAAACTCGCCAAAGTGGGTGGGCAGTTTGGCCTCACTCACCCGCTTTACAAAGCGTTCATGCCCCAGGCGATACTTTACCAGTTGAGCCACGGTTATAAAAGGTAGATTGTGTTTTTGTGCAAAGATGGCTAAATCATCTCGCAAGGCCATGGTGCCATCGGGGTTCATGATTTCGCAAATCACCCCCGCAGGTTGAAAGCCAGCCAGCCGAGCTAAATCGACCGCTGCTTCGGTATGCCCCACCCGTTGCAACACCCCCCCAGGTTGCGACCGCAACGGAAAAATATGCCCAGGGCGAGCGAGATCGTTCGGGGTGGCTTCAGCATTCATACACACCCGTATGGTGGTGGCTCTATCCTTAGCAGAAATACCGGTGGTGACACCAAAGCGGGGCTTGGCATCCACACTGACGGTAAAGGCCGTTTGCATCAACTCGCTGTTTTGAGGCACCATTTGATGCAGGTTCAAGGCTTGGCACCGCTCGGGCGTGAGTGCTAGGCAAATCAGGCCACGGCCTTCACTGGCCATAAAGTTGATGGTTTCATCGGTGACTAAATCGGCAATGGCAATCAAATCGCCTTCGTTTTCACGATCTTCATCATCGGCCACAACAATGCAGCGGCCTTGTTGGAGTGCCTCTAGGGCTTCTTCTACAGTGTTAAAGAGGGTCATAGTTTAAGACATTCCTAGCTAATATTTAGGTTGCAACAAAATTAAGGTTAACACAAACACGGTGATAGTCCAAAGGCAGATTCAAGATAGAAGTGACGCAGGAGGGTAGTGGTCAAGTACTGGATTCTACACAGTTTGCACCCAAACCAGAAAGCGACAACGATGCGGAAAACATAGCCCAAGAGACCCTAAAAGTCAGAGTTCTCGAAGGCGATGTACCGTGGCTGGCAAGTCGGCAGCTAAACGAATCTGTTGATTCGGGCGACTGATTGTGCGGTGTGCGGGCGGTATGAGACGGTTGAATACACTCACAACCCCA
>JBJTUB010000320.1:0-5300 GCA_046080465.1 Vampirovibrionales bacterium
GTTGTTACTTTGTTGAATCTCGGCTCGAATGGCAGGGGTGGTCCGTGCCTTGGCGTGTAGTTTAATGTGCATGGTGCCCTCGTTCTGAAAGATAGTGAAGTCCTAATACTATACCATGAACATCTTTGCAATCATACGAAACAATACACCTTAGGGAGAGGGCTGGGGTGAGGGATGTCACCAACCTAGGTGTGGCCTGCGTTTCCCTCATCCTAACCTTCTCCCTAAGGGAGAAGGAACAGAGCAATTTAACCTTTCGCAGAGTCTTCTATAGTTAAAAATCAAAGCTACTACTCATACTGGTATAACGATTATCCAGCAAGCTTTGCATTCTTGTATTCAAGCTTATCATCGGGTTTGCACCCACTTGTCCGCTAGCAGCCCCCGCATTTTGAACGTTCGCCATGGCGGCTGTGCTTCCCATCATGGCCATGCCACCTAGATTGTTGCCTCCGCCTTGGTTTAGTAACAAGCGTTCCATCACGCCTTGCCAACCCGTTGCTGTGCTTCCTAACAGATTGGTACTGCCTTGGGTTTGTTGCCAGCGTTGCCATTCAGTGGAATCAATACGGCCATCGGCGTTAGTATCGGCATCATCAAAGTTGGCAATCAAGCTCGATAGACGAGCCTGTTGGTCACTTAACATCCCACGGCTATAAAGGTTTTGTTGCTGAACCTTGCTCAAAAAGCTCTCCAGCTCCGTCTTGCTCGTTCCTGCGGATTGAAACAAACCTTGTTGTAATTTAGAGGCTTTTACCTGCCATAACATCGTTACAAGGGGTTGCAGTAGATTCATTAGACACCATCTTTCTTTTTTGGGTGGTCAAACTCATGTTGAGAGAAAACGATATGAGGTTATACCAATTAAAATCTTAAATAGCGTATCCCTGCGTTTGTCGCTTTGTGTTGCCCGTTGGGCAACGTAGAGAGGCCGTTCCTCCCTCTCTACAACTCTCCCCCCTAGGTTTATTAATGGGGGCTAACGCCCCCATTGCCCCCCAAAAAAGAAACAGTTTCTTACGCTTTTTAAACTGAGAGTTGGTATTACTAAACTTATCGACGAAGCGACACCAACACACTTAGGAGACTCCTTTACTTAAAGGAGCCAACCTATAGAAGACTCTGCAAAAGGGTTTGTCGAGTGTTCTCAGTCCCTCGTTTCGCATTGCCCTGCGGGTAATCTTGAGAGGCCGGGGCGTTCGCCCCCACAGTGAGGAGGGACAATCTCAATTCTTACGCAAGATCCTCATTGTGAAAAACCTCTCAAAGGCTCCTCCCTTCAGTCTTTATAGTGGCTTCGTCCCTATAGACCCGTTTTCTCAAAGGGTTTTACCCCTCTCCCTAAGGGAGAAGGGGCAGGAACGCAACATCGACTCGCCGTTTTACGCAACAAACCCAACACCCCTCATCGCACGCCCGAATGGGCTTCTATAGCACAGAGTGGCGTTTGTTGCGTGTTAATGCTGTAGAGTAGAATAGGGTGTGAGCCAAAACGTTCACCGCTACTAAAAGAGTCTCTACAAAAAACGACGTCACAGCAGCGTATTGTTTAAGCTTGTTTTTTCATGACACTTATAGTATTCTATTTAAAGTGGTCGTGTTTTTTGTGTGGATAAGGTTGTTTAACTCACTGATGTTTGTGTGTTGCTAATGTGTTTGGATAAGTAAACAATGATGGTCACTTTTTTTCGTTCGAGCTTCCCTGTTGCAGTGGGGCCTGAACCTTTTTTTGAAAAAACAAGGTTGGCTCAAGCTCGTTCCAGTGATTCATCGGAGCCATCGGCAGGCGTTGCCTTAGGGCAAGAAGGGTTGACGCAAGATACGCTTTCTACCCAAGTAAAAAGCGACCCCTTACTGCCAGCATCTACGGTGGGGGCTAGCAGGCCTGCCAAACAAAAAAATGAAGCCACCTTTCCGCCTGAGCTAGGGTTGTTATTTGGCTTAGGGGTTCTAGGGGCCATGAACCCTGTGGCCATTACCCCCATTACTGAAGCGATTGAAACCAATTTCTTAGTCAATTTTAATATGTTGGATTTTGCAGGCATGGGCGTGCCACGGGTCTCACGTTCGTTACAACGTGGGGCCGAACCCTACAACCCCAATCAAGATCCCAAAGCCCAAGAAAAACAAGGGCTAGACCGCTGGTTTTACATTAAGCGTCAACAGTTAGGCCACGCTAACTGGCCTAATTTATATGAAGAACTGTTGCGTGAGGTTCAGGCCGCCCCTGGTGCTTTGCTGGTGCCAACGCTTGCCTTGGCGGCCATGCCTTTGGCTTCACGATTCACGCATCAGCCTTTTGGCCGTCGTGCGTTGTTACTCTCTCGTCAGGCATTGGATGAGCAGAGTCACTTGATTACCCACTTGGCTCAAGCATCAAAAAAGCCAACACTTTCTTTTTCAGAGCTAATGACGGCCTATTACCATAACGCCATGGATGCTAGCCAGCCAGTGCATCGTAAGCCCTTATCGTTGCAATTAAATTTGAACAAAACAGAACATTATCACACCCAATACACGCTCAATGAACAAGACCGCCTCTTGTTGTTTCAGCATCGAGATCGTTTGCCAGCTTGGTTGGCGAATGAGCTTACTCCTCCGCCTGCTGCTAAGCCTTTGCAGGGGAGCCCCCCGCACGAGCTGAACATCAAGGCCAGTTTTCAAGAGGTAAAAACTGAGTGGGCAGAGGTGATGGTTCGCCTTGCCGACATGGATAAAACCCACGGTACAGGTTGGAAGCTATTGACAACACCGCCTCTGAAGCAAGAACGGGAGCAACTGGTACGAGAACAAGCCTTATTAAGCCAGCTACTTGATCAGGCAGTTATTCAAGTGAATCACGAAACTTCGCCTCAAAAACCCAACCAGTATCATCAGTTACGGTTAACAACGGGGGCCAGCGTGAATGCGGGCGAGTTTATTCTTCATGCTGATAAGTTTCGTGATGTACTCACACAGCTCTATCATCAATCGTCTGAGCCGATTCAAAGCCAAGCCTTGTCTGAAAAACTCGCTGAAAAAACACAGGGCATGATGACCGTCAAGTTACTATATAGTGGGCTTTCGTTAACGGCGATGTGTAGTTGGATGTGGTTCCTGTCTCATGCCTTGCAACGGGGCAGAGCCTACCCAGCCAACCGTTTAATTATGGAAGCGGGCAGCGAGCCTATTAAAAGTACCGAACCCATTTGGAACCTAAACCCCTTACAGCTTGAAACCTTGGTGGCTCCTGAAGAAACGGCTACTCCGTCTTCTGCATTCCCCCCCACGCCTAAACGACCCTCCACGCCAACGGTTAACGAACCTGCCGCCTCTGCTTCCGTCTCAAAAGAAGCCATGGCAACGCTTACGGGAGAACCGCAATGATACCCTCCTCTCCATCCTCCTCATCGCCGACTCTTGGCATGCGGGCGTATCAATTTCATAAGCAGGTGTTAGAGCGAGTACCAACTCAGTTGGCCTATGCTTCGGCTCGTACCAACGAGGCTTGGAAGAACGATATTCCTGAACTGCCTGGTAAATCGTTGTTGACTCCGTTGGTCAGTGGGCTTCTTTCGTTGTCCCCCAAAGTACAAACCGAACTAAAAGAGTTTAGCTACACACCTTCATTTTTACGGGCGACGATTCCTCACTTGCCTTTGTCATGGTCGCTCATTATGTTCTATGGGGTGATGATTCCTGCCCGAATGCACTCTGAATATTTACGAGCACCTCAATACACCGATGCCGAAGGCCAAAAGCATAAGGATTTACGTGCCATACGTGACGTTTTGGTGCGTGATATGCTATCGATTGGGTTTTTCTTGTTTGCCTTATCCCCTGTGAATCAAGTATTTCGTCAAAAAATGCAGAACGATGGATCGATGCTCACGCTTGGTCGTGATGCGTCTATGCCTTTATTGCGGGTCATGCACCGTGAACTCAACCCCCTAAAAGAGTTGCAAGCCTATGGCTACCCCCAGCTAACACAGGTGTACGATTACATGCGGGCTCCTCAACGCTTGGCAAGTACCGTGATGACGGATGCCCATCAATCGGAAATAGCGACCATTTTCAAAAAGAAGTTGAACGAGGTACACGTGGTGGGTGGTTCTTCTGCACAGCGTCAGCAGTTTGATGGGGTGCGTCAGCAACTGAAGGAAAGCACGGCCACATTACAGCGTCAGCAACAACAGGCCTTACACCTGTTTGAAGCACACCTTGGTATGCCCGACCCCACCAAGCTCAACCGCTCTGCCACGGCGGCCATGCAAGCCTTGAGTTTATTACCTACCGAGGTGCTAACAGGGCAAGCCCATCAGGGGCATCCACTGCCTGCCGAAGCGTTTCAGCAAGCGTTGCACACGGCGTTAGAGCAGCGTCAACATCAGTTGCGCCCCTTGTTGCAACAGGCCAAGCAGTGGCAACACCATTCGCACCCAGAGGTGCAGGCCTTAGGCAAAGCCATCTTAAACGTGAATCATACAGGCGATATGGCTACGTTTAAACAGCTATCCAGTTATGCCAATAATCATCATGGTGTGTTGGATACGATATTGAAAGTAGCATCTACAGATACAAGGACTGTTAAAGCAGGGTATGCCGAACGCTTTGATGCCTTACACGGTTTACTGCATCAGGGGTTGGATACGTTAAGCGAATGGCATGCGTTACAGAGCCTAGCCACAGGAACCCAGTTGTATGCCCCTGCCAAAACAACACAAGGTAGCGTCACTTTAGGCAAGCCTTCTCAAACAATCCAACAGTTGGTGGGTTATCTTTCAACGGCCTCCCATGCTTCTGAAAAAACAGTCGGCTTAGCTCAGCAACTGGAAGAACTCACCCAAACCTTACGTCAACAAGGAGCTAAAGTGGGTGGTAAGTATGCAGGATTACTGCAGCTTAACTCGTTTAAACCATCGCAACTGTTGATTGAACACGCCAAAGGGTTGCGTTCCCCAGCAGATTCTATGAGCTTTGTGTTTGTTGCCACCGTGATGGGCTTCTTCCCTGTGTGGTTAAACCAAGTGTGGAGCGATACAGAGTTTAAGATCAAGCAGTTAAATCAAGCGAAGCCTACCTCTACTTCCAAGAGCTAGGGGCTGTAAAATATAGTTAAAACCCTATTTTTCCGAACACTTTTATATTCTTTCGTTCACCAAGCTCAAGCGGGGGGCAACGGGGGCGTTAGCCCATATGTGCTAAGATAGTATTTGTGGTAAGCTCTAGCTGTGTTTCCTGTTCAGTAATAAGGCTAGAGTTTATGCAGAATGCAAGTAAATGGGATCGTATTTTAAGTATCCTCCCTCAAAATATGGAGG
>JBJTUB010000321.1:0-1847 GCA_046080465.1 Vampirovibrionales bacterium
TGGCAAATAGAAAATGGGTTACACCATGTAAAAGATCGCACGCTTAAAGAGGATGCTTATGAGGGCAAGAATGGTAATGTTGTTCATTGTTTAACGATTGTGCGTAATGGGGTTGTGAGTGTATTCAACCGTCTCATACCACCCGCACACCGCCGAATCAGTCGCCCGAATCAACAGATTCGTTTAGCTGCCGACTTGCCAGCCACGGTGCATCGCCTTCGAGAACTCTGACTTTTAGGGTCTCCTGGCTTGTGGAACAGGGCGAAAGCATGAAAAAGGCTGAGTTGACCTATGCTTAATCTGTAGAGTGTAATTCTTTGGCCTGAATTGCGTAGCTCTGAAGGCCAAAGTGGGGTCAAGGGGGAGCCTCCGCTCTCGCATGAATAGAACTTGCGTAAAAGGTTAGGCTGTTGGGCATTCATCGCACGGGCGGAAGCCCTCCCCGCTTGGCACCCGCCAGTTAGAGTCGAAAGCACTAAAAAAACTGGCTCCCTGCAGCGGTATAGTTGCTTCTGTACAGAAGATTGCCACGCTTTGCTCGCAATAACATAGGGTTTAGGTCTTTCATGTTTTTACCCTGCTTGTGGATATAGAAGACACAAACGATAATGCTATTTTGTAACAACTCTGTATCATTACCTATAGAGTTTAGGCTTGGATACCGATAGAAAAGCTATATCTATCTTTGCGTTTTCAGAAAGAACATCCATCCACATGATTGGCTTTGATCCTCCTCAACTCAACCTAACCCCCCGTAACTTTAGAGGTGCGTGGCGGGTGGATGCTGATTTTAACGATGATCTGCGGCGTATTAACCAGCAAGCCCCTAACTGGCAACAGCAAATCGGGGTCCTCAATGCAACCAGTAGCGATATGTATGAGGGTGTTTTTGGAAAAAGCGATTTTTATGATCCTCGTAATTATCTAAAAATAGGCACGGCGGTGAGTGAAAATATCAAACCCGTGGGTGGGGGTTTGATGGATCAGCTCATGCCGAATCGGATTGTGGATCCTGCCAAGTTCAATAATTTAGATTACCTCACCAAGCCGATGGAATTGTTTAACAGCACGTTTACCCCCAACTTTGGCGAAGGCTTTAAAGCCCCCATTCACTGGGTAAACACGGTAGAAGGTGGGCCCGTCATTCCCTTTGTACGTAACGCCCCCGAGGCCATGGATTTTTTCGCTCTCGATCAACTAGGCCCTATCTATACCAACATTAGTGCCATTCCTCCCAGTGGCGTACCCAATACCCCAGTGGGTAGTCCGCAGTGGGCGGGCATGCCAACACAGGCTCAAAACGTGTGGATTGAAACGGGTATTGGTAGTGTTCAAAACAGTATCCCGTATCAGTATATGGATTTTCAGATAGGGTATGATCCTCGGTTTTTAACCACGCAACCCAACAACCTGGCCATTCGTGGCGGCATTTATTAGGGGCTGTTTGCAAATAGTTTAAACCTTAGCCTTTCGCACTCTTTTGTCCTTTGTGCAACGTTGAGAGGCCGTTCCTCCCTCTCAACACTCTCCCCCCTAGGTTATTAACGGGGGCTATCGCCCCCGTTGCCCCAACACAATACACTCGTTTTAAAATTTGACAACTAACGAAAAAAGCCTTTGTAAACTTAAAAAGATATAACCCCGAAGGGATTGAGCCTGAATTGCGAAGCTCTGAAGGCTCAACTGGGGTCAAGGAGGAACCCCTTGCACGCAGGGGGATCGCCAAGGGGGACTCTCGTGCAAGAGTCCCCGCTTGGCTCCAGGAGACCCTAAAAGTCAGAGTTCTCGAAGGCGATGCACCGTGGCTGGCAAGTCGGCAGCTAAACGAATCTGTTGATTCGGGCGAC